>JAIJLI010000637.1 GCA_022722495.1 Dialister sp.
TGGCTGTATATACAGCCAAGCGTGAACAATCGTCTTCCGGTCGACTTATCCCATTCCAAAAGACCCTCCCCAATAAAAAAACACGGCATCCTTTCGGATACCGTGTTTTTAAGGACATTGCTTCTTGCGCTGTATCAGCTTTTTTAAAATGTATGCCGCAATAGCAAGTACACCAAAGCACCGACAGCGGCCGTGCAGGGGATCGTCATGACCCATGCAGAAACCATCTGGTAAGCGACACTCCAGTGGACCGCGCGGAAACGCTTCGCCCAGCCCACGCCCATGATGGAGCCAGTGACGACATGCGTGGTCGATACAGGGAGATGCAGCATGGTCGCAGAGAAAATGATAAGGGACGAGTTCAGATCTGCCGCAAGACCATTGACCGGCTGCATACGGAAGATCTTATTTCCGACAGTACGGATAATACGCCAGCCACCGACACTGGTACCGGCACACATCGCCGTCGCGCATGCCACTTTTACTTCCCACGGCACCTCGAGCGCTCCGATATAACCACCCGACAACAGTGCCAGCGTGATGATGCCCATCGACTTCTGTGCATCATTCGAGCCATGAGAAAATGCCATGAGTGCTGCCGATGCCATCTGGATGTGACGGGAGATGTAATTCACGCGCGACTTCCCTATATTTCTGAAAAAAACATAGAGGAGCGTCATGATGATATAGCCCATACCAAGAGCAACGATCGGAGAGCAGACGAGGCCGATGACGATCGTCAACACCCCGGCAAGGTGGATCGCACCTGTGCCGTAAGAGATGATGACTGCACCGATGACGCCACCGATCAGTGCATGAGATGACGAGGACGGCATCCCGATACGCCAAGTGAATAGATTCCAAAAGATCGCAGAGGCAAGCGCCGCGATAAGGACGACAGAGTCGACCATATGCGGTGAAGTGACGATCTCTCCGCCGATGGTCTTCGCCACCCCGGTAGAGATCATGGCACCGACAAAGTTCAAAAAAGCAGACATCATGATCGCTATCTTGGGACTAAGTGCGCGCGTCGCTACACAAGTCGCGATAGCATTGGCCGTATCGTGGAAGCCATTGATAAAATCAAAGCAGAGTGCCAGAATGATAACAAGCCCCACAAGGTACATATCAGGCATATTTCATGACCACCTCTTTGATCAGGTTTGATACTTTCTCCGCCCGATCGCAGGTGTCCTCCATCGCTTCCATGATCTCCTTCCAGCGAATGATCTCCATGACATCGTGACTGCCATCGAAGAGATCGGAAATAGACTGGCGATAGATCGCATCCCCTTCGCTCTCAAGCTGATTCAGCTTGCGGGTACGCTGACCGATCTCGATCTCATTCTTGTCGATGTCTTTCAAAAGTCGGAAAAGGACGATCAGCTCCTCAGCCATTTCGACCAGGATATCCG
>JAIJLI010000638.1 GCA_022722495.1 Dialister sp.
GGTATTCTGATTTCCATGATCGGTGCGCCAAGCTTCATTTATCTGATGATTAAGAAAACATATGGATTCGGAGGGAGCGACTGATGGAGATCCTGGCAGAAGCGGTGAAGTATTTCATCGGGAAGAAAGAGATCCTGAAGGGGATCGACCTTGCCCTTCATCCAAAGGAGTTTCTGGGGATCATAGGGCCTAATGGCAGCGGAAAGAGCACTTTTCTGAAATGCGTGTATCGTGTACAGAAGCCGACGGAGGGGACGATCCGCTTTGACGGAAAGCTCTTAGATGAGATGTCATATCGTGAGTCGGCACTGAAGCTGGCGGTGGTGGCACAGCACAATTATTATAATTTTGATTTTTCCGTGCTCGATGTGGTGCTGATGGGGCGCTCGCCGCACAAGAAGATGATGGACAGGGACAATGCGGAGGACTATCGTCTGGCGCATGAATCGCTCTCTATCGTCGGGCTCTCAGGATTTGAAGCGCGTAATTTTTCGACGCTCTCCGGGGGTGAGCAGCAGCGCGTGATCCTCGCAAGGGCGCTCACGCAGCAGACGGAATGTCTGGTCCTCGATGAACCGACGAATCATCTCGATATCAAGTACCAGCTGGAGATCATGGACATCGTCAAGGGGCTGGGACATACGGTGGTCGCAGCGGTGCATGATCTGAACATAGCAGCGATGTACTGTGATCGTCTGATCGCGATACGGCAGGGGAAAGTGGTGGGCGTTGGTACGCCTCATGAGCTCTTGACGGTGGATTTCATCAAAGCGCTCTATGATGTCGATAGTGAGATCCATTATGATGAAAAAACGGGGCGCATGAATATCATGTACATTCCGCGCCATTGGAAGGAGGCCGATGATGAAACGGATCGTGATTTTAACATGTCTTAAGGCAAGCCGTGTCTGCACGGGGGCGGCTTGCTTTCAGGCGTTCAACCAGCGGACGAGGTCCTTTGCCCGCTATGGGAAGGAGCCGCTGGAGATCGAGGCTTTCATGCGGTGCAGCGGCTGCGGGCATACCATGGAAAATGACAAGGGACTCCAAGAAAAGGTGGAGCGGATCGTAAAGCTGCATCCGGAGGCAGTCCACCTCGGGATCTGCTGCTGTCATGATGGGAGAGATCAGGAGCTGTGCCAAGAGATCGAAGCACTTGCAGGGATCTTCCGGGAGAATGGCATCGAGGTCGTGCGGGGCACGCATTCGGAATTTTAAGTAAAAAGAAGGGGCTGTGAAGAAATGAATCCCCATTTCTTCACAGCCCCTTTTTACTTTGCTTTCATTTGGTTCAGGGTTCAAGGTTCAGGAGTGAGGTGGCGGCTTCGCCGCCTTTTTTTAGAAGATGGTATTCTCGTATCGCAGCCTTCCCCTCTAGGGGAAGGTGCCCCGCAGGGGCGGATAGGGTGACTATG
>JAIJLI010000639.1 GCA_022722495.1 Dialister sp.
AAACTCTACTATATCATATTGGACGAAGTACAAATGATAGATGAGTTTACCGATGTGCTGAATAGTCTTTTGCATATTCGCAATGCTGATGTATATGTCACAGGAAGTAACTCCAGATTTCTATCCAAAGATGTGGTTACAGAGTTTCGGGGACGTGGTGATGAAATTCACCTATTCCCTTTGTCTTTTGCTGAATTATATAATTCTGTAGGAGGAGACAAGTTTAATCTGTGGAAAAGTTATTATACTTATGGTGGCCTACCAGGTATATTGGAATTGGATAGTGATAAGAAGAAAGCTGCATACCTCCGATCTTTACACGAAACAGTGTATCTCAAAGATATAATAGAGAGGAACAACTTGAAGAACAGCGAAGAATTCATGGGAGTTGATGCGTGTGATGGCTTCATGTATAGGTTCTCCGTGCAATCCTAGTAAGTTGGAAAATACATTCAAAAGTGTAAAGAATGAAACGCTTGACAGAAAAACCATATCCAAATACCTTTCCTACATGGAAGATGCTTTTCTTATAGAGAAGTCAATGCGATATGACATAAAGGGCAGAAAATATATAGGTACACTTTCGAAATACTATTTTCAAGACATCGGACTACGCAATGCCTTACTGAATTTTAGACAAGTGGAAGAGAATCATATAATGGAAAACGTCATATACAATGAACTTCGTTTACGAGGCTTTTGCGTTGATGTGGGTATGGTAGAGGCAAGGACTGCAAAAGAACGCAAACAACTGGAAGTGGATTTCGTTGCAAATATGGCAGACCGTAGATATTATATCCAATCAGCATTTGCAATGCCTGATGATGCAAAAAGAGAGCAAGAATGCGCTTCATTAAAAAGAATCGATGATTCCTTTAAGAAGATAATCATAATGCGCGATGACATAAAACCATATCATGACAACAATGGATTTTATATTGTCGGGTTAATGGATTTAATCGCAATCGCGATACCGGCAATTAAGCCGCCGCCGCCAATGGGCACGATGACATTATCCACGTCATACAGATCTTCTAATATTTCGAGTCCAATCGTCCCCTGCCCGGCGATAACCTGCGGGTCGTCATAGGGGGGAATAAAAATGCGGCCCTCAAGTTCAACAATATCGCTGGCTTTGGCGAGGGTATCGTTAAAGTTATCGCCATGTAGCACCACTTCCGCCGAATAATCACAGGTGGCGGCAACTTTCGATTTCGGCGCCCCTTTCGGCATCACCACTTTCCCGTCAATGCCGAGCATGGCGCAGGAGAGCGAGACGCCCTGGGCGTGGTTGCCCGCTGAGCAGGCCACCACCCCTTTGCGTTTTTCCGCCGCGGTTAAACCGCACAGTTTATTAAAGGCGCCGCGAATTTTAAATGAACCCGTACGCTGCATATTTTCAAAC
>JAIJLI010000640.1 GCA_022722495.1 Dialister sp.
GCGTTATTGGTACTGCAGTAGCAGCAGGCACCATGCTCGCACAGTTTGGCAAATAAGTCTTTCTGACACAAAAAAGCTCCGGCTCTTGCTGGGGCTTTTTTGTTGTGGGTTTAGGGTTCAGGTTGTCGGGGTCAGGGGTGTGGGTGGTGCGGCGCATAAAAAATAGAAGCGCCGCGAATGTTGATGGCGCTTCGCGCGTATCGTTATTACAGGGAAAGTAGATGGGAAGTGTGAGGGAACGGTATTCACACAACGTCATCCCGAGCGAAGCCCTCGATCTTTCTTGCAGAAGGGGATAATGTCGTATGTGTGATAGCGGAAAAGGGGAAACCTTTTGCGAAAGGAGCAAGAAAGAGCAGAGTGCAAGGAAGATTTCTCGCTGCGCTCGAACTGACAGCGTGGGGGATGGATATCCGCTGTATCGTATAAAGTGTGCGCTGGAAAAATGTTCTTCCCGAATCGTCATCCCGAGCGGAGCCGAGGGACCTTTTTCGTTGGCGGTAAGAGGGCGAGTGTCCGACAGCGAGGAACGGGAAACACCGCCTCGCAGGAAAGGAAGTGAAGCCTGCCCCAAATGCCATCTATCTATTTATTTCCATAGCACACCATACATTTCTAATAATTATTTATTTTTCCAATTTGGAACATTAGAGATCAGCGCATCTAAGAAGACATTGAGGAAGTAACAGGCGTAAATGCATAGCATTATATGATTTAATAAATAGCAGGCTATGTAAATTTAGGAATAGCATAAATAGCTATGTAAATGCAAAATGGAAGTGGAAATGGGACGATATGACGCACGATTTCAATTCATAGATAGCTATGAAAATATCAGATAGTATACGATGTAATTCGATGGAATCGGGATAAAACGCATTTCCATGCCAAAGGATATGTATAATTTCGCCATAGATAAATAAAAAATAAACAAAAGAATGAAATAAAAATTCAATAATAACAAATACTGCGTATTTGCAATTAAATAACACGCTATGCAATTTGAAAAAATAGGGGGCTATGGATACAATAACCATAGGTGCTCATGAAGTGCAAAACAATCAGAGCTGAGAGTGACGCTCTTCATGAATGCGAGTCCGTCCCTGGGACTGTCACAAAGGAGGATAGCTGGTTGATCAAGGGATTATCCGTTTTCCGGAACGCATTTCGGGATTCATCGGAATTTATTCTTTTACAGAATACTGCAATTATTTTTCTTCTTGACAATTTCATATGAGTCCTAATAAGAACTTCCGGAGACTTTCTTCAGATGATCGAACCGCACCGTATTGATCCCCTACTGAAGAATCATCAAAAGGAAGGTGAACCTTTATGGATCCAGCCATTACCACACTGTGTGTCTTAGCCGTAGCAGCATTTCTCTTCATCACTGAACTGAT
>JAIJLI010000641.1 GCA_022722495.1 Dialister sp.
GAGGTGCGCCACCTTTTCATGCGCCTTCTCAAAGAAAAGAAGGTCGAGCTTCACTTGGAGGAGCCGGTGTCTCATATCGTTGTCATAGACGGCAGGGCGAAGGGCGTCGTCACGAAGAAGGGACGCTATGATGCCGATGCCGTGATCCTGACGACCGGCGGCGCTTCGTACCCGCGTACGGGCTCGACGGGAGACGGGTATCGGATGGCCGGGGAGATCGGGCACAAGGTCACGACCATCCGTCCTGCCCTCATCCCTCTCGTCACGAAGGAAAGCTGGCCCAAAGACCTGCAGGGGCTCTCGCTCAAGAATGTCACACTGTCTCTTTCCGCCGGCGGGCGCAGAAAGGCAGAGAAATTCGGAGAGATGCTATTCACCCATTTCGGGATCACAGGCCCCATCGTGCTCTCCCTCTCGGATAAAGCCTCCCTCTGGCTCTCACAGGGACATCCCGTGGAAGCGACGCTTGATCTCAAGCCTGCGCTCACGCAGGAAATTCTCGATAAGCGTGTCCTGAGAGATCTGGAAAAGCATCACCTGAAGCAGATGGCCGGTGCGCTTGTCGAGCTTCTCCCTCATCGCATGATCGACGTTGTGCTCTCACTGGCAGGTATCCCTCGGGACCTTCCTGTCAGCGAGCTCAAGAAAGCCCAGCGCGCGTCCCTCGTGCAGACGATGAAGTCCATGAAGCTCACCATCACAGGCACTCGTCCCATCGAGGAAGCCATCGTGACAGCCGGCGGGATCTCCGTCAAAGAAGTGAATCCGTCCACCATGGAATCAAAGAAAGTGGCAGGGCTCTACTTCGCCGGAGAAGTCCTTGACATCCACGCCTTCACCGGCGGCTACAATCTGCAGGCGGCCTTCTCGACCGGACATCTGGCGGCGGAAAGTGCAGCCGGCAGGGATGCGTAGCCGGTGACTAAAAGGCTAGAAGACTAGAAGACATCAGACTACTGTATCGTCATTTCGAGCGAAGCGAGAAATCTCCCTTGCAGACCGCTAAACGAAGAATGAGTGTAAGCAGAAATACATAATACTAAGACGTCGTTTCCCACCAGTGCCTATGTGATACCAACCGCGGTGCCATAGAGATAGAGGGCTACGCTCGGGATGACGATACGGGAAAGGGATATTCCCCAAAAAGTTTGAAAGCAGGGATGAGTGGCTAGGGATGAGGGATTAGAAATCTCAAATGACTAGTGACTGCTGACTAAATACCACCTTCGGGCATTGCCGCCATCTATACTCCGCGGCGCATTTCGTCATCCTGAGCGGAGTGAAATGTCGGATGTTCGATAATGTAAAGGCGGAACAGTGAGAAATGAGTCGAAGGATCTGGCGCCGCATCGTCCCTGCCCTACCCACTGAACCCATAGAACCCGCTTCCCCTCTTTCGC
>JAIJLI010000047.1 GCA_022722495.1 Dialister sp.
GGAATGCTAGAGAGTCCTTACGTGAGGTAAGGGCTCTCTCTCCATACTTTTTGATTCATTTAAAAAATGCTAATAATTCGGTATATTTTTCATTGTTTAATAAAAATAAGATACTTTTGTATTTCGATATATAGATACTAACAATAGAAAAATAACATGGGATTAAATTTAAAGAAAAAAGTACTCTTCTTTTTAGTGTTGGGGCTACAGATGTGGATGTCTGCTGCTTATGCCAACACGGGAAGGCTGTATACGTCCAATGACTTGACGAGCAGTCAGGTTAAGCAGATTGTCCAGGATAAGTATGGCTTTATCTGGGTGGGTACTAACTATGGCCTAAATCGCTTTGATGGTTACACTTTTACTCCGTATCTGTGCAATCCGACAGATCCATCAACCATTCTGGACAATGGCACCATAAAGTTATTGCCTTACGATAAGGAGAGCTTGTATGTGGGTACCAACAATGGTCTTTACAGATACTCCTACAGTAACAATAGTTTTGAGATGATTCCGATTCCTGACAGGACGGAGAAGATTAGAATAAGCGAAATCTTGGAAGATAGGCAGCACAATCTCTTGATTGGTACGGCTGGTTTTGGGGTCTATAAGTTGGATGTGGCATCCGGGAAAATGACCAAGCTTGGCAAGCTTTTTGCCAATTCCGTGGCCAATTTCTTCTCTCACATGTATCTGGATGCCCAAGGGTATCTATGGCAGTTTAATCATACTGATTTCATCAGAAAGTATCGCTATGATGGCAAGCATATCAAGCTCGTCAAACAGTATCAGGTTACTGGCATGTATGGTGTAGTCTATTCCTATGCCATTGACAACAGGGGCTTCTTCTTGGTAACAGGTAGTGGACTCTTCCGTTATGACTATGCTAAGAATAGTTTCTCTAGATACGAACTGGATTTCTCTGTGGCTCCCAACCATAATTTGATTACCTCTGCCTATCTGGATCAGCATGGAAACTTGTTGCTTGGCACTGCGGGTGATGGTGCTTTCATTGTGCCTCGGGGCAGCAGAAAGGTGCACAAGGTGGAGCAGAATAGCAATTCTTTCTCCTTTGGCAATGCCCACGTCAGCGAAATCTTTGTGGATAAGGATGGCAACCAATGGTTTGGCTGCTATAAGAAAGGTCTTTACCTTCTTAATGAGGACCAGGATGTGTTCCATTCCGTTCCATTGGCTGATTTTGGAATAGGTATGGAGACGGTGTCGGCTGTTGCGGGCATTGGGCAAGAACAGATGATGTTTGTGGTGAGAAACTATGGCTTGTTTCTTCTCAATGTACGCACGGGTGAAACCCAAAAACTCAAATGTCCTCCTTTTCCTAGTCTTTTGTCATTGGACAGCGACAAGAATATTTACGTCAATGCTCAAGGGGGCATCTATGCCTATAATCTCTCTAATCAGAGTTGGCACTTGGTGATATCTGGTAAAGGAAAGTCTTTTGATGGTATGGTGTTCGATGACCGTGGTTATTGCTATATGAAAAGTGCGGGCAATGGCTTGTATATCTATAATGCTAAGACCAAGACGTTTAGGCAGTACATGATGGATGAGAAACGTCCACATGGAACGGTATGCAACAACTGGATTTCTAACCTTCGATTGGATTCCAAGGGACTACTCTGGTGTGCGACAGTTTATGGCGTATCTTGCTTGGATACGAAGACTTGGCGTTTTGACACTGCCATTCCGCATACCCTGCTAGAGGGAAAGGTGTGTCTGAGTACATTGGAACTGAAGGATGGCAATGTGGCTATAGCTACAGAGATGGGCCTCTATCTCTATGATGTGAAGGCTCGAAAAGTGGCAATTTTCCCTCATTCAGAGGCGATTCAAGGTCTCAAGATTTTCTCGCTTCGATTGGATGACAAGGATAATCTATGGATGAGCACAGCTCAGGGCATCTGGAACTACGACAGCAAGGCTAAGGCTTTTTTCTCCTTTAGTCGTGGCAATGGGTTGGTTTCAAAGGAATATCTAGAGGAAGTTGATGGCTATTGCGGCAATGGAGCCATTTGTTATGCCTATTCTGATGGACTTACCTATTTCTATCCATCTGAGGTAAGGGAAAAGGATGGCAAGATGGGCAGGGTGTTCCTATCTGGTGTCTGGGCTGATGGTAAGATAATGCCTGTGGCAAGTGATAAGATACAAGTACCTAGCGACTGCAAGTCGGTGGAGATGAATTTCTCTCTCTTCGACTACAGAGGTATGGACAATGTTGTGTTTCAGTATCGCATCAATGGTGGTACATGGGTGAGCAATCCTGCTGGCGACAACTCTTTCAATTTCACAGGTTTGTCGTATGGGCATTATAAGATAGAGGTACGTGCCTGTTCCAATGGTAAGTATTCTGTATATAATAACGTGTTAAGCCTAGAGGTGGAGACCCCATGGTATTGTTCCATCTGGGCTTTCCTGATTTATCTGCTCATCGTGGCAATGATGCTGGGTGGTGCCATCTATATATATATACGCAAGAAAAGGGGCGACCTGGAGGAGGCAAAGATGCAATTCCTCATCAATGCCACCCACGATATCCGTTCGCCGCTTACTCTGATTATGGAACCGCTGAAGAAACTGAAGGAGCGTTTGCAGGGGGATGTGGAATGCCAGGACGATATTGATACCATCGACCGTAATGCACAGCGACTGCTCACCTTGGTGAACCAAATATTGGACAAGCGCCGCATAGACAAGCACCAGATGAACTTGCAGTGCAGAGAAACCAATCTCGTGGATTACACCAAGGGGCTTGTAGCACTCTATACCTATAATGCTAACTTGCGTGGCATACAGATGAAGCTTGATATGCCTGAGAAACCAGTGGACGTGTGGATAGACCGTAATAAGCTCGACAAGGCGATTGCCAATCTTCTCTCCAATGCCTTCAAGTATACGCCGAATGGTGGAGAAATCGTGGTGCGCATCACAACGGGGGGGGTAGATGGAAAGATAAGACTTTTCGTCATCGACAGCGGAAAGGGATTTGCCGATGATGCCAATATGGTCAAGCTTTTTGATAGATTCTATCAGGGCGGAAACTCTGCAGATATGCATCTCGGTGGCTCTGGCATCGGTCTGAACCTTTGCCGTTCCATCGTTCGTTTGCATGGTGGCGAGGTGTATGCCGAGAATCGTACGGATGGTAAGACGGGCGCTTGCTTTACCATTGAACTCTTGAAGGGTAAGGAACATCTCAAGGCTAATCAAATCTATCTGGAAGAGAATAAGGAAAAAAATGAGACGAAGGCTAAGCGAGCCATGGCTAACCGTAATGTCAAGATATTGCTAGTGGATGATGATATCGAAATCTGCCGTTATCTCAAGTCGGAACTGAGCGACTGGTATCGCTTTGTAATCTGCAACAATGGCAAGGAGGCGCTGAAGCAGCTGCTTTCTGGTGATTTCGACTTGGTGGTAAGCGATGTGGTGATGCCGGAGATGGATGGTATCACGCTGCTTAGAAATATCAAGGGCAATGCCAATATCAGCCACGTGCCAGTAATCATGCTTACTTCCAAATCGGAAATCAGCGATAGGCTAGAGGGTATTAAGCTAGGAGCTGATGCTTATCTGGCAAAACCATTCAGTCTGGAGGAACTTCATCTCACGATAGACAATCTCATCGACAATGTACGTCGCCTAAAGGGTAAGTTCACTGGAGCTCTGAAGCAGGATGACAAGGTGGAGAAGGTAGAGGTGAAAGGCTACGATGAGGAGCTGATGGAGCGTATCATGAAGGTAGTGAACGAGAACTTGAGCGATTCTGACTTCAATGTAGAGAAGATGTGTGATGAGGTGGGCGTAAGCCGTACTCAGCTGCATCGTAAGTTGAAGGAAATGACCGGTGTTCCTACTAGCGAGTTCTTGAGAAACATCCGTCTCAATGAGGCTGCCCGATTGATAAGAGAGCATAAAATCAACATTACGCAGGTTTCATATATGGTGGGATTTGCCAATAACAGTCATTTCTCCACTGCATTTAAGAAATATTTCGGTATGTCGCCTACGGAATATGCGGCAAGATACTCTGAGTAAAGTTTTTGAAACACTAAAATAAGTCACTATGATTGTTTATTCGTAATTTTGCAGCGTTAAACGAATAAATAATCATAATGATGAATACAACGAAAATCCTGGCTTTCAGAAAGCCGTTACTGTTGATCGCTCTGCTGAGCATTGCGCCTGCCTTGGGTGTTGTGGCGCAAGATAAACTTTATAAGGATGAGTTCCCGCTGGGCGACATCACCCTTCTTGACGGACCATTGAAGCATGCTCGCGACTTGAACGTGCAGGTGCTCCTGAAATATGATTGCGACCGCATGCTGGCCCCTTATCGCAAGGAGGCTGGCTTGCAGCCTCGTAAACCTTCTTATCCCAACTGGGATGGACTGGACGGACATGTGGGCGGACATTATCTGTCGGCTCTTGCCATCAATGCAGCCACAGGCAATGAGGAATGCCGCAAGCGCATGGAATATATGATATCTGAACTCCAGCTGGTGCTTGATGCCAACAATCAGCGCCATGACGCCTGGTGCCATAACTATATCGGTGGTGTTCCGAATAGTGCCAAGATGTGGACGGCTTTCAGTAAAGGAGATTTCGGACCTTACTTCGGAACGTGGGCACCTTTCTATAACATTCATAAGATGTATGCAGGACTTCGTGATGCATGGCTCTATTGTGGAAATGAACAGGCAAAGAATCTGTTTCTGAAGTTCTGCGATTGGGCTGTGGACATAACGCATGATTTGAGCGACGGACAGATGGAGAAAATGTTAGGCAATGAGCATGGAGGCATGAACGAAGTGCTTGCTGATGCATACGCTATTACCGGAGAGCAGAAATATCTGAATTGTGCTCGCCGATTCTCTCACAAGCTGTTGCTGGTGCCAATGGAAGAAGGCAAGGATTGTCTAGACAATATGCATGCCAATACACAGATTCCGAAGGTTATCGGATATCAGCGCATCGCTGAGTTGGCTCATGATGTGCAATATCACAATGCCAGCGAGTATTTCTGGGAAATTGTGACACGTCAGCGTTCGCTGGCTTTGGGAGGAAACAGTCGACGTGAGCATTTTCCTACTAAGGAAACATGCATAGACTATATCAACGACATCGATGGTCCGGAGTCTTGCAATACCTATAATATGTTGAAACTGACAGAGGACTTGAATCGAGTGAAACCTGATGGAATGTATGGTGACTTTTATGAGACTGCGATGTTCAACCATATCCTCTCTGCCCAGCATCCGCAACATGGTGGCTATGTCTATTTCACTTCTGCCCGTCCTCGTCATTACCGCAATTATTCTGCTCCTAATAAGGCAATGTGGTGTTGTGTGGGAACAGGTATGGAAAATCACGGAAAGTACGGACAGTTTGTCTGGACGCACGATAAGGGTGTGAAGGCGGAGGATGATGCGCTCTATGTGAATCTCTTCGTGGCTTCCGAATTGAATTGGAAGGATCGAAAAATGATTCTTCGCCAGCAGACTGCCTTTCCTTATGCAGAAACATCTGTCATAGAAGTAACCAAGGGTAAAGGGACTTTTATCCTGAAAGTTCGCAAGCCATCCTGGTGTGACAACTTCACCGTGACAGGTGTTGGCTTCGATATCAACAGTTATGAGGAGAATGGTTTTGTTTGTATCAAAAGAAAATGGAAGAAAGGAGATAAGTTAAAAATCTCTATGCCTATGCACGCTTCCATCAAACCGATGGTCAATGTGCCTCAGTATGTGGCAATCATGTATGGTCCTATCCTGCTCGGCATGAAGACTGGAACGGAGGATATGCGTTCGCTCATAGCAGATGACAGTCGTTTCGGACAGTATGCCGGTGGAAAAAAGTTGCCTCTAAACAAGGCTCCAATCCTTTTGCCAAAACATCTCAACGATATTGCGAAGGACTTGAAGCCTATTTCTGGCAAGCCATTACACTTTAAACTTGGTACCCATATGGAGAATGCCATCGAAGGTGAATTACAGCCTTTCTTCGAGATTCATGATTCTCGCTACATGATGTATTGGTTGGCTCTGGGTGAGAATGAATATAGGAATTATATGCAGAAGTTGGCTGCAGAGGAGAGGGAAAGTCAGGAATTGGAGGCTCGAACTGTGGATAAGGTAAGTCCGGGAGAGCAGCAGCCTGAGACTGACCATCGCATGGAGGCTGATGCTACTGAGCATGGCAATACAGAAGGTGTCTTCTTCCGCGATGCGAAGGATGGACATTTCTTCAGCTATCTGATGCAGACTAAAGGAGAGAGTAATCTTAGTCTCCAACTTAAGTTCTGGGGGCAGGATGAGTGGCGCACTAGTGAGTTTGATATCTACATTGACAATCAACTTCTGACAAGTGTAAACAACAGTCATCGTTGGCGCACCACCCAGTTTAAGACCGTTGATTATGCCATTCCTTCTGAGTTTGTTAAGGGCAAGGAGGAAGTAAGAGTGAAGTTTGTGGCCCATAAGGGAAAACAGGTTGGTCAGATTTATGGAGTTCGACTTGTGAAGAATTAATTGAAGTTAAAGAAGTTATCACTCCCTATTCTCTATTTACAATAAAATTACAGTATGAAATTTCAAATGAAGATCAACTCTCCATGGTCAAGACCTCTCTTGGCCTGTTGTTTTGTGATGTTTGCCCTCACTGCAATGGCTGATTCCTTTATAAGCTTCCGACAGCAAGGGGGAGCATTCCCTATTTCCACCGCCTCTCAGATGTCTGGTATCTGCATGGATGCTCACGAAAAACAAGGTGTGAAAAGAGCAGCGGAAGACCTGCGTAAGGATATCTATACCGTGTCGGGTCGTTCACCCAGAGTGTGCTGCCAGGGCGAGGATGTGGTGCGTTATCCCATCCTCATTGGTACATACGGAGTGAGTGAAGCTATTACTCGCCTTGCCAAGAAAGGCATCTTGCCAGAGCGTTCGCTCAAGGGCAAGTGGGAGAGCTTTGTCATCAAGACCATTGATCATCCTGCCAAGGGCATGGAGCGTGCCTTGGTGGTGGCAGGTAGCGATATGCGTGGCACCATCTATGGCATTTACGAGATTTCCCGACAGATGGGGGTGTCGCCTTGGTATTGGTGGGCGGATGCGCCGATAGCCAAGCATGAGGAGGTCTTTGCCAAGCCATGCTCTGTGGAGAGTAGAGAGCCGAAGGTGAAATATCGTGGTTTCTTCATCAATGATGAGTTCCCTTGTATGACCACCTGGGCTAGAAATAAGTTTGGGGGCATGAACAGCCAGATGTATGCCCATGTCTTCGAACTCCTCCTTCGCCTCAAGGCAAACTGCCTCTGGCCTGCCATGTGGGGCTCGTTCAAGGAATACAAGCCTTTGGTACCTATCTTGAAGGATGAAAACGGACTGTATGAGGGCAACTGCTTCAATGAGGATGATCCGGAGAATGCCCGACTGGCTGATGAATATGGCATCGTGATGGGTACCTCGCATCATGAGCCGATGCAACGCTCGCAGCAAGAGTGGATTCGACATAAAAAGAACTATGGCAACGGTGAATGGAACTGGTTGACCAACAAGAATGCCATCAAGCGTTTCTTCCGAGAG
This sequence comes from Dialister sp., assembly GCA_022722495.1. Taxonomy (GTDB): domain Bacteria; phylum Bacillota; class Negativicutes; order Veillonellales; family Dialisteraceae; genus Dialister. Next base: position 7,605 of record JAIJLI010000047.1, read on the forward strand.
GGAATCGAGAATAGCAAGGGTTACGACAAGCTCGTGACCATCGGTATGCGAGGTGACGAAGATCGTCCGATGACCGATGCAGGTAGTAGAGAGGCTAACTTCCGGCTGATGGAACAAATCATTTCGGAACAGCGAAAAATCATAGCTGATGTTACCAGGAAACCTGCCTCCGAGACCCCACAGGTCTGGACACTCTACAGTGAGGTGCTCGATTATTATGATCAGGGACTCAAGGTGCCCGATGATGTCATCGTGATGCTTTGCGATGACAATTTCGGTCATGTGCGCCGACTTCCTGATAGAAAGAAAAATTTCCACAAGGGCGGCTATGGTATGTATTATCATGTAGGCTATTATGGTGCGCCGAGAGCCAGCAAGTGGCTCACCATGTCGCATATCGCCGAGATATGGGAGCAGTTGCAAGCCACTTATCAACATGGTGTGGATAAACTCTGGATGCTCAATGTCGGTGATATCAAGCCCCATGAGTTTGCCATCGACTTTTTTATGAACATGGCATGGAATCCCGATGCCTTCGATGCCAGCAATCTGGAGCGATATGCACAGGGATTCTGTGCCCAGCAGTTTGGTGATAAAGAGGCGAAAGAGGCTGCTCGTCTCTTGATGAGCTATGGAAGATATGCGTCTAGGGTGCAAGCCGAATTGCTGGATGACAAGACATACAATTTGCAGACGGGAGAGTTTAAGGGCGTACGGGATGAATTCCTGGCCTTGGAGGCACGAGCTCTGCGTCAGTATATCAGTTTGTGCCCAGCGGCAAAGGATGCTTATCAAGAGCTAGTGCTCTTACCTATACAGGGCATGGCAAATCTCTATGATATGTATTACTCTTTGGCGATGAACAAGCAACTCTATCGTGAGGGACGTATTGAGGCTAATACATGGGCAGATAGGGTGGAGGAATGTTACAAGAGAGACTCCTTGCTCTGCGACAATTATAATCACCATATCGCCAATGGCAAGTGGAATCACATGATGGATCAAGTGCATATCGGCTATCAAAACTGGCATGCCCCGCAGCATCAAGTTATGCCTATGGTATATCGCATTCAGCAGAGTACCCCTTTTGCCGTTACGCAGCCTAGTACAGGCTACGTGTTTGAGCAAGATGGCGGCATGGTGGTGATGGAGGCAGAGCATCTCTTCTCACTGACACCTGCTGAATCAGAGAAGTCGCAGTGGAGACTCATCCCAGGTATAGGACGGACGAAGTCGGGTATAGCTCTCTTCCCATATACCCAGCCAACAGCAGGAGCGTATCTTACCTATAAGATGAGATTTAAGGCAGATATAGATTCGGTGGATGTACATCTTATTACTGATGCAGTGATGCCCTTTGTGCTGGGCGGTCATTATGTGGCAGTGTCGCTGGATGGTGGCAAGGAAGAGATTGTAGGGCTGAATCAGAATCTGAACTGGGAGCATAAGTACGACTTGATGTATCCTACAGCCGCATCGCGCATCATCGAGAAGAAGGTGAGGATGGCTGTAGGAAACACGGAGAAGGCTGAACATACCTTGAGGCTTCGTCCTATGCAGCCTGGTATTGTATTTGAGAAAATACTCATCAATCTTGGTGGGTATAAACCTACTCATCTAGGAATGCTAGAGAGTCCTTACGTGAAGTAAGGTCACTCTCTATACTTTGTAATTACTCAGCACCCCCTATGGGCATAACTTCTTTAACTTCTGAACTTGCGAAACATGTCGGAAAGAATATCTTCTCGGGTTGGAGAAAGTATTATTCCGGGTGCTAGGAAGTAACTTCTCCATTGTTGCCACTAGGCTCGGCAGACCTGCTGAGCCTAGTCAGCAGGTCTGCTGACTGCAGTCAGCACCTCTGTCGAGCCTAGTGAGAACACCTTGTTGTCGTACAACTATAACCCATTTAGGCGTACGAATGGTTGGCTGCTACATCATCATCTGCAGTCAAGGCTGGTAAGCATATGCTTCGTATCGTGATGATAGACCCTGAGATTGTCTTGGAGCAGGTGGGTATCAATCCAGATAACAACAGATACAGCTATTTCGGGCAAAACTTATAGGTAAAGATGTAAAAACGGTGTGTTTCTTTTGAAATGCACCGTTTTTTTCTTACACCATGATTGTCTTGCCAAAGTATTTGTAACATACAGCAAAGTAAAATGTCTGTTTTATTGCTACCTTTGCACTCAATAATAGAAACTAATAATTTTAGATAAACAATGAACAATAAGTTTTTGCTAGCTTCGGCTTTGTGTATGAGTATGAGTGCAACGATGAATGCGCAGAATCCTATCGTGCAAACACAGTTAACTACCGACCCGGCACCTCTGGTTGTCGGAGACCGTCTCTATGTATATACCGGTCATGATGAAGATAAGGCTGACTTCTTCTGGATG
>JAIJLI010000642.1 GCA_022722495.1 Dialister sp.
ACTCTACCGACCGACTGACAGCGCTCCCGGGGCAGCGTCGTTTCCTTGAATATGCAGCCAAATGGTTCAAGCTTGCCAGCATGAATCCGGCATCACCGCCGATTGTGATCCTTTATTTCAATCTCTGCCACTTCAAGTCATACAATATCCACTTCGGCCTTGATGCCGGTGATGCCCTCCTGCTCCATATGGCGGAGACGCTCAGGGAATGCTTCCCGAATGATTTCATTGCGCGCTTCTCTGATGATCATTTCGTCGTCCTCACCTATGACATAGATCTTCAAAACCGCGTCATCGATGCCCACAAGAAGCTGCTTTCCATGTACATGCGTTCCCCGCTCGAAGTGAAAATTGGGATCTATCAGGTAGAGGATCTCTCGATCACGCCGAGCAAGGCCTGCGATCTAGCGAAGCTCGCCTGCGACAGCATCAAGGACCGCCTTGACATCTTCCTCTGTGAGTACACCGCCAAGGTGCAGCGCGCCGTCCTCATTCGTGACTATGTCATCGATCATCTGGATGAGGCCTTTGCCAAAGGCTATATTCAGGTCTACTACCAGCCTGTCATCCGCTCCATCTCGAAGACGCTATGCGGCCTCGAAGCACTGGCCCGCTGGATCGATCCCGTGTACGGATTCCTGAAGCCGAGTGAATTCATCCCGGCTCTTGAAAATTCACGCCAGCTCTACCAGCTCGACCTGTACATCTTAGAAGAGGTCTGCAAGCGCCTCCGCGCCTGCCTGGATGACGGCATACCTGTCGTCCCGATTTCCATCAACCTCTCCCGAATGGACTTCCTCACCTGTGACATCTTCACCGAGGTGGAAAGACGAACCCAAAAATATCGGATCCCCCACCACCTCCTCTGCATAGAGATCACGGAGAGCATGTTCGTACAAAACGCACGAGCGATCCGCATCATTCTCGATCACTTCCGCGAGGTGGGCTATCAGGTCTGGATGGATGACTTCGGAAGCGGCTACTCCTCACTGAATGCACTCAAGGACTATCCCTTCGATGAGCTCAAGATCGACATGAACTTCCTGTCGAATTTCACGCAGCGCTCGAAGGATATCATCCAGTCCACCATTCATATGTCAAAAAAGATCGGCATTCGTACGCTGGCAGAGGGCGTGGAAACGGAAGAACAATTCCGCTTCCTCCGAGATATCGGCTGCGAAAAGATCCAGGGCTACTTCTTCGGCAAGCCGCTCCCCTTCGATGAGATGAAAGCCCATATCCTTCTGCAGCATATTGACATCGAGACAGAAGAGCTCACAGCATACTATGAAAAAGCAGGCGATATGGACTTCACCACGGACGAGTCGCTCGCGATCGTAGAGACCATGGAGGATGGCAAGATCTATTTCCGCTTCGCCTCCCCAGCCTACCAAGACG
>JAIJLI010000643.1 GCA_022722495.1 Dialister sp.
CCAGCTATTTCACCAAGTGTTTTAAGAAGGAATTTGGCGTATTGCCTTCTGAATATAGATAAATCATGCCGGAATAACCCTAAAAAGGGGGCTTTTCCGGCATGATTCAACAAATGTACCACTCGAATCTTCATTTGTTTTATCCCTTTTTCACCATTTAGTATTACTTTTGCAGCCGAAATACTATCTTATGTATTTAGAACTTGACAAATCATAAACCCTCTAATAAAATAAACAAAAGTATGCTAAAGAATTTATCTCTCATTGCCCTTTTGGGCATCGCTGCAGTTGGCGTTCCAAGTGAACTCTGCGCCAAGAATGTAAAGGTGGTAGGCACTCAGAAAGGTGCGGCAGCCAAGTCTATCACCCGTCAGGTGGCTCAGCAGAATGTAACTATCGAATTCTATTCTCCATCCATTGTCCGCATCCTGAAATCTGATGCCGGACTTGGAACTCCTGTTCAGAAGAAAAGCTATTCTGTCATCTTGAAGCCTCAACAGATGAAGGATGTTCAAATACAGGAAAACGGAGACATTGTAAATATTAAATCCAATTTCATTTCCGTCGAACTGAATCAGCAGACTGGCGAAATCCGCTTTCTTTCGAAGGATGGAAAGTTGCTGCTTACCGATACGAAGACCCATTTGGAAGCCCGCAAGGATGAAGCCAATAAGGGTAAGTACCGCATAGAGCAGGATTTCCGTCTTGCAGACGATGAGGCCATCTATGGTCTGGGACAGCTGCGTGATGTTTATATGAATCAGCGTGGCCGCCAGAACATCCAACTCTGGAACAATAATACTTATATTGCCATCCCTTATTTCACCAGCGAGAAAGGCTATGGTCTTTACTGGGACAATGCGGGAAAAACCTATTTCAATGATATCGTAGCATCCAAGAACAATAGCAACCAGCCATCATGCACTTCCTTTACCAGTGAAGTGGGAACCTGCGCCGACTACTATTTCATGTATAAGGATGGTACGCAAGATGGAGTCATCGCCAGCATCCGTGAACTCACCGGACAGGCTACGATGTTCCCGAAATGGGCGATGGGCTTCTGGCAATGCCGTGAGCGCTATAAGACCAGTGATGAACTGGCTGGCGTGTTGGACAAGTATCGCGAACTGAAGATTCCTACTGATGCCATCGTGCAGGACTGGCAGTATTGGGGATGCGACTCCAACTGGAATGCGATGAAGTTCCAGAACCCATACTATATAAATAAGGTGGGCGACCCAGCCTATGCCAAGTATCTTCCTACCGATATGAAGCAGATGAAGGTACAGGGAGAACCCCGTCTGAAGAGTCCGGAAGAGATGGTGAAGTATGTTCACAAGAACGATGCCCATCTGATGATTTCCATCTGGGCAAGTTTCGGTCCCTGGACA
>JAIJLI010000644.1 GCA_022722495.1 Dialister sp.
GAGTATTTCCGTCCTTACCAGATTGTTTCTACCAATATGCTTTACAATGGTATGACCTGGTCTATGGCTCAGTATCTGCAGCCAATGCCTTTGCGTCAGTTTATGCTTACCGCTCCTGACCATAAGACCTATGCAGACTCTCCATTGTACCAGAATCCATACTGGCCTATGGAACCAGATGAGGCTGCAGAGCAGTAAATCTTGAATTTCAATTTCCCTTGAGGTCTTTAGAGATAAGACAAGGGGATATATATATAAAAGCCCCCGATAGTAACAATGCTATCGGGGGCTTTGTTTTCTTTTAAACCTAAATAAGTTTTTCAATCTCTTTAATAGAAAGACCTGTACCTTTGGCAACTTGTTCTTGTGTGAGCCCCATGCCGAGAAGACGCTTTGCGGTGGCCAACTTTTCTTTGGCAACACCTTCTTCTCTGCCTTCTTTCCTGCCTTCTTCTCTGCCTTCTTCTCTGCCTTCTTTCCTGCCTTCTTCCTTCGCAGTATCGATTGAATTTTTTATGTCTCGATAGGCCTTAAGACTATCCTCGTATTCTCGTAATTCTTGTTGACTGAATTTAGCGATTTCAGCTTCTTCAAACAATTTCGTGAAAATTCTTTCTTTTAAAGCTTTCGGTCGTTTGTCAAGCTTGGGTAAATTCTTGAGTACATAGAGCCATTTGTCATACAGAGTTTCTAGCTCAGCCTCGTTTTTGTTGAATTTGGCAATTTCAATATACTTGAAAGAAAGCTTGTCGTTAAAGACCTTGAATGTCTTTTTGTCTAGCAGACCAACATCGTGATTGATTTCTTTTTGGTCGAAAGCTTCTTCCTTAAAATCAAAATTGAGCAATGCTACTGTATAAACGTGGTCTAGCTTGAAATTCCAATCCTGTCCTTTTGGGGCTTGCTCTCTGATAGGAAATGTAGAGTAGAAGAGAGAACGGTCTTTGAAGTATTTCTGAAAAGCGTTCTGCATTTCAACGATGAACTTTTCTCCTTTCTCATTTTCACAATACACGTCAAAGATAGCTTTGCGCTCTGCGAAAACATCACCAACGTGCTCGCTATTGAGGTAGCGGACATCCTTAATGACTTGCTCTCCATCGAAAAGTGAATTCAGAAAGTTGATGAGCAAGTCTTTATTTGGCTTTGTTCCAAATATACGTTTGAAACCAAAGTCGGTAAGTAAGCTAATATATCGTTCTTCTGATAATCTCATAATCTGTTCTTTTTATAGAATTCTTTTGGCAAAGATACGACTTTTTATAATATCTCCCAAGTTTTTTGGCATAAATCTATCATTTTGATGTAATTTTTGACAAATCTCTAAGATGTTCTTTGAGAAGATACGATATTTGTATCATTTTAGACGATATTGCGAGCGTTTTTGC
>JAIJLI010000645.1 GCA_022722495.1 Dialister sp.
TTTTCATCAAATTCATATTCACTGCCTGCTGCGCCATTGATAATAGGAGTGGCAAAGACACCCTCCGCTAGATCTCCGACATTTGCATCTGGTTTGATTTCTTGATCTGGATCACCCCAACCAGGAGTTTTGTATTCCAACTGATAAGAACGAAGAACCTTGGAAGAAGCGGTCAATCCTTCTCGTACTTGTACATAGGCAGTCAGCCTATATCGGTTAGTCTCTGCATAATTTTTAATTTTAGAGGCCAACTGCGTCATAGCTTCTTTGACATCATCGTTGCTCATACTCGACAAATCTGATGCATCAATCACCAGATTCACATTGACACCATCATAAGATGAATTCAAGACATCTTGACCAACGCTAACATTTCCCCCAATGATTTTCTTGTTTTTTGCATCCCATTTATAAATCAATGTATCCCTATCTTGGTACGTGTTCGTAGTCGTATAATTGAGTCCATTGGTCAGAAACTCCCCCTGGGTCATATCATACGTATTAGCCGCATACACAGACGAATCTCCGACCAAGGCACCCGCCGCCAAAGCCAAAACAATGCCACTGCGAAGCCAATTTTTCATTTCCTTTTTCATAAATCATGCACTCCTCTCTCAGATATACTGATTAAATAAAAAAGCTACCAAGTATAGACCGGATTTTGAGCATCACAAAAGAAATATCACTCTATCCGACCCATACCTCGCAGATCTTTGAACACCATCATGATGTGATAGTTACGAAAAAGCATGGCACTCCGACTTAGTTCCTCGATGAATTCATTTCTTTGTGAAAGACGTGCAATGAACCTTCTCCCCATACGGTTGCAGGACAGTTCTGGATTTACACCAGCATTCCCCATACCATTTCATTAAGGAAATGATATTCCGTATGATTATCATACAGTCAACGAGAAAATTAAAAACATTTGAAAATCTTTAATGCAGTAGCTTCTCATTCACTTTTTCAACTGATAAGATAGCGGATGAGTAATTGTTGATTGTTGTAAGTTGCTGGTTATTTGATTCCAACAACTAATACAACTTAATATAACAAAAAACTCGTGAATCTCATTACGATTCACGAGTTTTTTGTTATACGATCAGAGATGAGCTATCGAAATCAAAAGCATCAGAAGGTGAAGCGAACACCTGCATTGGCCTTCCACTGTACTTCATAATCACCGCCAAAGCTCTTCGTGATATCCGCATAGAGCATGCTGGATGGCGACAGTCTGTAGGTGCCACCCAAAGCCAGCTCTGCCCAAGTATCGCCGAAGTCCTGATCTACGCTGGAAGTAGCTTCTCCTTCTGCGCTGAAGGTGCTAGTAGTCTTCCCGCTGAATTCATGAAGCAGGCTGGCCTTCAGATAGAAGTTGCCTTTATC
>JAIJLI010000048.1 GCA_022722495.1 Dialister sp.
GAGATGGGGCATGCTAGCGGTATAGCGTGCTATGTTGAATAGTCCGATGCTATCGATATTCCAACACTTTCATGCAATAACGCTACGCAGCCCCCTCTCCCCTTCGGGGAGCTCCCCCGATGGGGAGCCAAGAACAATTCTGCCGCTTAACTTAATAGCATTACTCCGCAGGGGACGCCCTAGGAAAGGGAGTATAGGACGCATCGCCCGTCGCTATTTCTTGCAGGACGGATAGTTCCCCAGGATCTTGAAGTAGGTACACATGGAGGCGAGACCGTGGAGGGTCTGTGCGTTGGATGGGTCGTGGATGCGGCCTTTGACGTCGATGTGGAAGAAGTACTCGAAGGGATGGCCTTCCATGGGACGGGACTCGAGGTGCGTCATATTCATGCCGCCGTAGAAGAAGTAGCCCAGAACATGGTAGAGCGCGCCCGGCTCATGCTTGACGGAGATGACGAGGGTGATCTTGTCAGCGTCTTCGGTGATCTCCATCTTCGGGGCGATGATGAAGAAGCGGGTGTAGTTGCTCTGATTGAAATAAATATTTTCCGCGAGGACGGAGAGCCCGTAGAGGCGGGCTGCGGTGCGGCTGGCGACTGCGGCCTGGTTCTTCCTACCGTCTTCGGCGACGCGCTCTGCGCTCCGAGATGTGGAGAAATACGGCTCGAGCGTCCAGTCTCTGTGCTCATTGAAGAAGGGGCGGCATTGACGGAAGCCCTGCGGATGGGAATAGACGGTGTCGATGTCGTCCAAGGTCGCGCCGGGAATGCCAAGAAGGTTGTGCTCGATCTTCACCAGCTGCTCTCCGACGACGGCACAGTCGTATTTCTGGATGAGGTCGTAGACTTCGGTGATGCCGCCGGTCGAGGAATTCTCGATGGGCAGGACCCCGTAGTCGATGGTGCCGTCTTTCACGGCTTTCACGACGTCTTCAAATAAAGGGAAATAGGATTCTTCCCGTTCCTTGCTGCCAAATTGCTGCTCCATGGCCTCGTAGGTGTAGGAGCCTTTCGCGCCATAGCAGCCGACTTTGAGTGTATGTGTCATAGGATATCTCCGAAAAAAAGGTCAGGCTTCAGGGTCGCAGTGCGGGCTTCGCCGCCTTTTTATGATGAGGCGATGCCCGAAAGCAGTATTCATCACAAGTTTTCAGCAAGCATCATCTCATCCAGGATGACAAGTGCCGCGGCGGTCTCGATGACAGGGATCGCACGAGGGATGATGCAGGGGTCGTGACGGCCGCCGATGGTGAGGAGGGTGTCCTTCCTTTCGGCGAGGTTCACGGTGAGCTGAGGTTTTCCGATCGAGGCGGTCGGCTTGATGGCGAGGCGGAAGATCACAGGATTGCCGCCGGAGATACCGCCCAAGATACCGCCATTGTGGTTGGTCTTTGTTTCCACCTTCCCCTCCGCCCAGTGCATGCCATCATTCGCCGCCGAGCCTTTCATCGCCGCAAGGGCGAAGCCGTCTCCAAATTCGATGCCCTTCACGGCGGGGATGGAGAACATCATGTGGGACAGCTCGCTCTCCAGCGAATCAAAGAAGGGATCGCCAAGCCCTACGGGAAGGTCGGTCACCATACATTCGACGATGCCGCCGACGGAGTCCCCCTCCGCCTTGGCGGCGAGGATGGCGGCTTCCATCTTCTCGCCGATGTCCTTGGTGAGGACGGGGAGCTTCTCTTCACGAAGAGAAGCGAAGGTCGCCTCGCTCTCTCCCAAAGGATCGAAGCGGCGATCCTCGATCCCCGCGATGCGGGTGACATGCGCGCCGATATGGATGCCTTTGGCAGAGAGTACCTGCCGGGCAATGGAGCCCGCAAAGGTCAGGGGCGCGGTGATGCGGCCGGAGAAATGGCCGCCGCCGCGGTAGTCATTGTATCCGCCATACTTCACATGTCCGGTGTAGTCGGCATGTCCGGGGCGCATACAATCTTTCAGAATGCCATAGTCCTTCGAATGCTGATCGCCATTTCTGATCTCCATCGCGAGCGGTGTCCCGGTCGTGCGGTCATTGAAATAGCCGGAGAGAATCTCAAAAGCATCCTTCTCCCTGCGCGGGGTCGCCAGTGCGCTGCTGCCCGGAGCGCGGCGCGCCATGTCCCGGCGCACGGCATCCCAGTCGATGGAGATCCCTGCGGGAAGTCCGTCGATGATGCAGCCGATGGCAGTGCCATGGGATTCCCCAAAAATGGTGACTTTCAGTTTTTGTCCGAATGTATTGCTCATAGAATATGTCCTTTGATGGGTTCAGGATTCAGGGTTCAAGGGGGGGAATAGACGGTAAAACGTCTGGACCAAATGGCATGATCCGCCAGTTAGAAGGGTGCCGCTATGCGGCACATCCATCCTGCGCCTTTGGCGCGCCCCTTCTCCAAGGGGCTGCTCCACTTCTTGGGGACTCCCAATCCCAGCCACTCATCCCAAATCCCTGCTTTCAAACTTGTGGTGGCGGCTTTGCCGCTATGTTAGATGATGGGATTTCCGTATCGTCAGCCTTCCCCTCAAGGGGAAGGTGTCCCGAAGGGGCGGATAGGGCACAAGCGGTATGCAGAGAGAGGTACTGAAGTCTTCCAGTCACTAATCACCAGTCACAAGCCGTCCCCCGACCCGCTTGAAATCCTCCCAGAATGTCGGGTACGATTTCCGGACGCTTTCCGCGCCTTCGATGGTCAGAGGCGCACTGCATTTCGCAGAGACCGCAGCGAGGGCCATGGCGATGCGGTGGTCGTTCCACGAGGATACGGCGCCGCCGGTGAGGTGGTCCCGACCGCGGATCAAGAGGCCGTCGGGCTTTTCTTCAATGTCCGCGCCGAGCTTCGTGAGCTCGACAGCCATGGCATGGAGACGGTCACATTCTTTCAGGCGCACGCGAGAGGCATGAATGATCTCTGTCGTGCCTTCACTGACAGCGGCAAGGGAGGCGAGCGCCGGCACGAGGTCAGGGCAATCTTCGGCATCGATCACGGTCCCCCGTGTCTTCGATAGCTTGGCAGCGATCATGCCGTCCTCTTCGCGGATGTCTCCGCCCATCTTGCTAAGGATGGTAAGGATCGCTTTGTCCCCCTGCTTTGAGTCAAGGAAAAGTCCCTGCAGCGTGATGCCCGCTCCCGTGAGACCGCTGACTAGCCAGAAAGCGGCCTGCGAGTAGTCCCCTTCCACGGCAAATGCGCCCGCCTTGTAGGACTGCCCGCCCGGGATCTCGTAATGCTCGGGGCTTTTCTCATGGATGGTGATGCCATGACGGGCAAGCGTATCCAGCGTCATATCGACATAGCTCTTCGACTCCAGCGTGGTCGTGCTGATAAGTACGGAGTCATCCCCGGCAAGCGGTAGTGCAAAGAGGAGGCCGGTGAAGAACTGCGAGCTGACATCTCCGGGAAGCGCATAGCGCCCGCCGGGAAGCTGCCCTTTGACCGTGAGAGGAAGCCCCTCCTGGTTGTCGAAGGAAATGCCCTTCTCATCAAAGATCCCGTAGTACGGTGTCAGCGGGCGCTCCGAGAGGCGGCCATGCCCCACATAGCGGATGACATTCCCTGAAATAAGACCGAGCGGGATGAGGAAACGCAGTGTCGAGCCGGACTCTCCGGCATCGGCTTCGAGCCGTCCTTCCTGCGGGGAAAGGCCGCCGGAAATATGGAAGGTGAGGCCGTCTTCGGCAGCCTCTTCTGTAAAATGCGCGCCCATCAGCGAAAGGATGCGGACGGTGGCTTCGATGTCCTGTGACGGAGTCACGCCGGAGAGCGTCGTTTCCTCCTTGGCAAGCGCAGCGGCGATCAGCTCGCGATGCGTCATGCTTTTCGAGGACGGCACGCGGAGCACGCCGGAAAGCGGTGCGGGAGTGATGGTGATATGCATAGTGGTACTCCTTGGGGAAAGGATTCAGGGTTCAGGGTTCGGGGCTAGCCCCTTGATTGGGGATGAAAGCTTTGCTCTCTAGTTAGAAGTTAGGAGTTAGGAGTTAGGAGTGGTGGTGCGGCGCATAAAAATCAGAAGCGCCGCGGAGTATAAATAATGGCGATGCCCGAAGGTCTCTTGATCGCAAGTTTCCCTCGTATCGTCAGCCTTCCCCTCAAGGGGAAGGTGCCCTGTAGGGGCGGATAGGGCACTGGCGGTATGAAAGATAAATGAATCAATCGAAAATGCGTTCGTGCCAGTGTGCAGATAACGGCAGTACCCTATCCACCGCTGGCGCGGTCCCCCTTCCCCAATGGGGAAGGCTAAGTGGTGCGGTGCAAAGCGCCGAATTTATATTTGCAGCGAAGCCGCCACCACAACCCTAAACCCCTTCTTCTATTCCGTCACGATCCAGTCAGCGAGCGCTTCTGTCGGGACTTTCACAAGCTCTGCCCGGCCGATTTCTTTCATGACGACTAAGGTGATCTCCTTGCCGCGGCGCTTCTTATCGTGCAGCACATGCGGAATGAGCTCCTCCCCCGGGACGCCGATGGCGGTTGGAAGCGCGAGCTTCTTCAGGACAGCGCGCAGGCGGTCGGTGCATCCGCGCTCTGTATAGCCAAGCTTCTCACTCTGCGCAGAGAGGAGGCTCATGCCGATCGCGACGCCTTCGCCGTGGGTGTAGGTGTTGTAATGGAAGTAACGCTCGATGGCATGACCGATGGTATGGCCGAAATTCAGCATCTGCCGGCTGCCATTGTCGTACTGGTCTTCTTCTACGAATTTCGCCTTCTGCAGGACGCTCCGCAGGATGATCTCCTCGATATTCTTCTCCAGATCCTCCTTTGTCTCGATGGACTCGAAGAGCTCGAAAAGCTCACGGTCACCGATACATCCGTACTTCACCGCTTCAGCCAGACCATCATGCACATAGCGGGTCGGCAGGGTGGAGAGCAGGTCCGGATCAATGAATACGCCCTTGGGCTGATAAAAAGCGCCCGCCAGATTCTTCCCGCTTCGAAGGTCGACAGCGACCTTGCCGCCGACAGAGCTGTCGATCTGCGCCAGAATGGTGGTCGGGATCTGGAAGAAATCAATGCCTCTCATGTAGGAGGCAGCGGCAAATCCCCCGAGATCCCCCGGAACGCCGCCGGAGAGTGTCACTAGCGCATCGCTTCTTGACATATCAAAGTCGGCAAGCGCCTCCAGCACATCACCGAAGACACGAAGATTCTTGCTGGCTTCCCCTGCCGGTATGGCGATCACCTTCACGTCAAAGCCGGCGCCCTTTAGGATCTCTCGGATCCTTTCTCCATTGATGCGGCGCACATGATCATCCGTCACGACAGCGATCTTCTCCGCCTTCGTCAGCTGCCTCAGCTTTTCACCGACGCTCGAAAGAAGACCGCGCCCGATCTCGATCCGATACGAATCACTTCCCAGATCAACCTTCACTGTCTTCATGCATGAGTTCCCTCCTTCGTCTGCCTGCCTCATTCAGAAAAGCCTCCATTTCCTCGCTGTCCTCTCTCTCGATCGCATCCCTGAGCACCTGCAGCTTCTCGCTGAAGCGGTCGATCTCATCCAGCAGCTTCTCGCGGTTCGACAGGAAAAGCGATGTCCACAGACGGCCATTGATATCCGCCACGCGCGTCTCATCACGGAAAGAGCCGCCCATGAAATACTTCGTCTCTTTATTATAGGACTTGCTTTGGATGAGCGCCGTCGCGATGACATGCGTGAGGTCGCTCGTGTAAGCGATCGCACGGTCATGCGCATCGGCTGTCACCTTCGGCACATGCCGGCAGCCGAGCGCGCGCGCCATATCCTCGATGAGCGTGATGTGCGAGGCGCTGTTTCCCTCCTGCGGGATGATGACGTAGTTCGCACCGAGGAAAATATCCCCGTCTGACTGCGAGAGTCCCGCCCCTTCATGCCCGCACATCGGATGCCCGCTGATGAAATCCATTCCCTCCGGGAGCTTTGCCTGAAGTTTTTCGGCGAAATCATTCTTCACGCCAGCGATGTCTGTCAGCACGGCATCCTTCTTCAAAAGTCCGATCTTCTTTTCAATGAATGCCATCGTCCCCTTTTCCGGTGTGCAGAAAATGACGATGTCTGCGTCTTTCAGATCCTCTTCGGAGATCGAATCCACGATCCCCATCCGAAGTGCTTCCTGCGCGACACTGGCCGTGCGGTTGATCCCGATGACGCGGCTACCGATGGCCTTGAAGCGTTTGGCAAAGGAGCCGCCCATCAGTCCAAGGCCGATGACGGCGATCGTAAAGTGGCTAAAGTCGTGATTGCTGTCCATGTATGTGCTCTTTTCTGTTGAAATCGTGTTGCTATGGTCATTGTAATATATGAGAGGGAGAGGGTTCAAGGTTTGGAGTTAGCCCATAGGGCGTGCTGTCCCTTGATTATTTGTGAAAGAGGGGAGCAGGTTCAAAAGGGTTCATCAGGTTCAAAGGGGGAAGGTGGCGGCTTCGCCGCGAGTATATATGGGGGCGATGCCCGAAGGTCTGCGAATAACAGGCTTCCCGTTTGGGATTTTCTGACATCGTACTTCTGACCGCGAATGACAAAGATTTCTCGCTTACGCTCGAAATGACGATACGAGAGTCTGCCATCTCCCAGTCACTAGTCACCAGTCACTAGTCACCATCCCCCTATATTTCTCTTCCCACGATCGGAGCGAGCTTTCGAAGATCCCCCATCATATGCTCGAAGGTCTCCGGCGTGATGGACTCTGCGCCATCACACCATGCATGCTCGGGATCATTATGTACCTCGCACATGATGCCATCTGCACCGGCAGCGATCGCTGCCATGGCCATGGACTCTACCATCCAGCGGCGGCCGGTCGCGTGGCTCGGATCGACGATGATCGGCAGGTGGCTCATGCGCTTCACCGCTGCCACTGCCGAAAGGTCGAGCGTATTTCTCGTCGCCTTCTCAAAGGTACGGATGCCGCGCTCGCAGAGGATGACATTGTGATTTCCCTCCGACATGATGTATTCCGCACTCATCAGCCATTCCTCGATCGTCGCAGACATTCCGCGCTTCAGAAGCACCGGCACATGGAGACGGCCGACCGCTTTCAGAAGATCGAAGTTCTGCATATTTCTCGCGCCGATCTGGATGAGGTCGACCTTCTTCTCCAGGAACATGCCGATCTTGTCTGCGCTCATGAGCTCCGTCACGACGGGGAGCTTCTCTTCTCTGGCCGCGGAGATCAGCATATCGAGCCCCTTCTCGCCAAGCCCCTGAAAAGAGTAGGGGGACGTTCTCGGCTTGAACGCGCCGCCGCGCAGCATTGATGCGCCGGATGCCCTCACGGCCGATGCAATGGCACCGATCTGCGCCGGTGTCTCGATGGAACACGGCCCTGCCATGACGACGAGCTTCTTCCCACCGATCTTCACGCCGGCGACATCGATGACCGAGTCCTGCGGATGGAAGGCACGGCTCGCCCGCTTGTATGGTTCCTGCACACGCATGACCTTGTCGACCCATTCATTGCTCAGGAAATCGCGCTCATCGAGGCTCGTCGTATCTCCGACAAGTCCCAGTACGACCTTACTCGAGCCGCGGCTTCTGTCGACCTGAAAGCCCTTCTCCCGAAGCTCATCCTCAAGTCTTTCGATCTCTGTCAGCGGTGCATTTTGTTTCATAACGATAATCATACGAATTCCTCCTCTTTGCCTTCAGGCAATGCTTCTATGCTGCGTAATGGCTTCGACGTAAAAGAAACGGCCTCTCGATCAGACGCTGCGCCCGATCACTGTTTACCATCACCCGTCCCCCTAACAAAAAAAGGACAGGCTCTCGTGGGCCTGTCCTCGATTCCTATCCTGCTTATCTGGAAGGGGTGATCCGCTCATGAGAATCCGTGTACGCCAAATAGCCGCAGCCATAATAATAGCTGACGGTAAAGTCATACGCATATGCAGTTCTCATGGTGTCAGAGATCTGTCTCATGGTGGTTCTTCCTTTCGTTCGAAGTTATACCAAGTATAGCCAGCGCCCTGTCGATTGTCAAGAAGATTTATCGGGCGCAATGTGACTAGGGACCGGGGCTCTCTCGGTCATTCATCTTTCCTATCACAGCCGCCCTATCCGCCCCACGGAAAACCCCAAAGCCTTGCCCCCTGCCCCTCGAACCGCTATAATAAAGGCACATTAAAATTTTCTCCGCACATGGTGCAGAAAGGCTCTCTCATGGCTGACAATACGATCCCATTCCCGACAAAAGGCAATTTCAATAAAAATCTCAAGGCAGATGCATTTGAGTCCTACCTCAAGAAGGAAGGGCTGAATTTCTTCCGCCGTCAGGATGCACATGACTCCTACGACACCGTCGTCTTCATGACCGCACTGCCTGCGGGCAAACACCGCCTGGTCTGCGCCGTCATCACGGATAACAGCATGTACACCATGATCCGCGTCCACCTCGGCACCGCGCCGAAGGGCCCGGCCAGAAAGACCTTCGTCCCTTTTCTGAACAAGCTGAATGGGGAGCATGCCATCGTGAAATACACGATCGGCAGCGATGACAACGTCTTCCTCGATGTCTGCGTGACCTCCACGAACGAACACTTCGACCCCGAGACCGTCCGCGACACGCTGAATGTCCTCGTCTTCCATCTGGGTGAATGCTACGAAGACGTCGCCCGCCGTCTCGATAAACCGGGCGATGCCACAGACGGATTCTCGCTGTGAGGGGGACTGGGGACTAGTGACTGGTGGCCAGGAATTAGTAGCTGGGGATTAGGATTTCTGGACACCAAGACTTTGAGACTTCAGACTTTTTGGTTGGGAAATCCGTGTAAGAACAGAAAAAGTAATCCTAATCCCCAGTCCCTAGTCACCAGTCACTAGTCACTAGTCACTAGTCCCCGATTTCCTCAAGCAGCTTCTTCGCATGCTCCTTTGCGAGCGATACGAGCTTCTCTTTGTCAGCCTCGGTGGAAACGCCCGGGATGAACATCGCGCCATAGGTCAGGATCGGCTTGGCCATTTCCATACCTGTCATAGCAGCCATGACATAGAAGTTATCGAAGAATTCATCGAGCGTATGACCCATGCCGGCAGTGCTGTATGCACCGTCCGGAGCGCCGGCCGTCGCAGAGATGATGAGCTTCTTGCCCTTAAGCCCGCTCGCCCCTTCGCCATGTGCAAAGCCCGGAGTGAAGACCTCCTCGTACCAGTGCTTCAGCATGGCCGGTGCATTGAACCAGTAGACAGGGAACTGGAAGACGATGGTATCGGCCTCTTTCAGGAGAGCCTGCTCCGCTGCCACATCCAGATGGCAGCAGCCCTTCTCTGCAATATCATCGATCGCGATCGATGCGCCGCCTTCGGCAGCCTTTTTCAGCTCTTCCAGAATGGTCTTGTTCATGATCGAGCGTTCCAAATGCGGATGACCGGAAATTACAATAACCTTTGCCATAATGATTCCTTCTTTCGTATAATAGAAAAAAGCAGATTCCATGGGTCCTGCCGGTTCAAAAGGACTCTCAAAACAGCCCGACGGCCCCTTTTCCCCATTTTACCACGTTCCCCCTCCCGCAGAAAGGACATCCCATGAAACGAGACATTGTGAAAGACATCATATTTCTTCAGCAAAAGGCTGCGCCCGCCACTTTCGAGGACAAGGCCATCGCCGAAGACCTGAAAGACACCCTCGCCGCCCATAGAGACACCTGCGCGGGGCTCGCCGCGAACATGATCGGCTTTGCCAAAGCCATCATCGCCTTCCGTCAGGGGAAGGATATCGTCATCATGTACAATCCCGAGCGCCTTTCCGCTGCCCGCCCCTACGAAGCCGAGGAGGGCTGCCTCTCCCTTTCCGGCCAGCGGAAGACCACGCGCTATGAGGAGGTCGAGATCAAGTACCGCGACCAGCTTTTCCGCATGAAGAAAAAGAGATTCAAAGGCTTCGTCGCAGAAGTCATCCAGCACGAGATGGATCATCTGGAAGGAAAGTTAATTTAGGGAAACACTGATTAAATCGTTGTCAGATTTTACTCTTGAATTTTTATGCATAGCGAGGAATAACCTGACGCGAATAGCGAGCTATTTAAGGAAGGCTAT
>JAIJLI010000646.1 GCA_022722495.1 Dialister sp.
CAATGGTTCGTTAAAATTTGAGATAACGGCTAAGCGGCTTTACGCTGCCAGCCAAAGAGTTCTTTGATAGTATGACTAATTAACTTTCGGTTCGGTTTACTCTGACACTTGTCGAAAATTAGTTTAGCGATGTATGTGCTTGCCATGATTTCCTTGAAAGAAGCCATGGAATACGGCACTCCATTTTCCTTCATCATCACTTTCGCAACATTCTGTGATGCGAATGATGCATTATAGGAAAAGTCCAACTGGTTCTTGTGTCTTGCTTGGCAATGCGTAAGACCAGTATATTGCTTTGCATCGCGAAAACAAAACTCTATTTGGAATCTTGAGCGGTATGTGCGCAACACTTCCTCACCCGACATGGATGTCTTTGTTGAGAAGAAAAGCTTGTGTTTTCCGTTCGGCATAACCCAAATGACAAGACGCACTTTCTGCTTCAATGCCTTTGAATAGGCTATGAGTGTGTAGGCTGTGCCTTCAAGTCCTTCAATATGCAACTCTGCCATACGTGTGAGGTCAAGTTTCTTGTAGTTGATTTTTCCGTCAAGTGTCTTGGGACGTCCAGGCTTATTGGAACGAGGTCCCGTATACACATAATATAGGCTCGCAGTATCCCTGAAGCGGCTGACAAGATGGAAACCGCACTCTTTGATTCCGTCCACAAACGGACGGATAGAGAAGAAAGCGTCAGCGACAACAATATCGGTGACCTTCAACAAATCCTTCTTATAACGCTTGATGACCGCTATGTAATGTTGCACGAGAGTCATGTTACGCATTTTCAATTCTCCAGTAGATGGAGTCTGATGGGCGCGCAGCATCATGCAACTGTTGGCATGGACATCGACAAGTGCAAGCCCCATGATTTCAAGCCCATGCTTCATGGAACTTGCACAACCGGACCAGAAAGTACCGATATGCGGAGTCTTCTTACCCGACTTGCTGATGTAGCTCGGATCGATGGCTATAGCCAATAGACCATCCATATTCAAGTAACGTCGGCATAGGGCAAGGTTGAACTTCACCCAGTCTATGCATTTAGCACGACCACGGTTGAAGTTCGTTCTGTAGGTCTGCTCACAATGGGTACCGTAACGCTCCATTTGAGTGAAATTTATCTTTCTTTGTATCGTCATGTATAATAAAAGTATTTCCAAGAGTAGACTCTCGAAAGTTTTGCTTAACTTTGCAGATGAACTTTTGATAGCATCTCTGCATATTTCCGTATATTGGTTGAGTGGTTCTGATGTCATATAACTTTGAGCTTAGAGAACTATAAAGTTACTGATAATCAGCCACTTAACCAAATTTTATTAGTTATATTACGTTAATTAACTCTCTCATTTTCAATCGATTACATAAGAATTAACAGAGTATTG
>JAIJLI010000049.1 GCA_022722495.1 Dialister sp.
AAATGTATCAACCTTGTCAAAGACCGATGGGCTGATACGCTGCGCCACTTACAACATGGCAGGAAAACTATCCCAGCATCCTGGCGATAGAAAACGCAAAAGCCCCAGATCTCAGAACCAGTATCGTTCTGAAATCTGGGGCAAAAGTAGAAAGAATACTCCATTACGCCTTTTCCGCCGAATGCGCCAAATTGAATTCGGCGGAAACAAGAAAGGGGCAAAACCATCGTCTTTCCCCTCTATATCAATATCTTACAGAGATATAATTATTTTCTTTACGTCAAATGAAGTCTATCATTCGGCGCAAGATTCTATATATTGTGAGACTTTGCGAAATCCTCCACAAAACCCTCTACCTCATAATCTATATTCCCGTCATTGATCTTCTTTCTGATATAATTGCCATACGACTTTTGGGTAACACCCAGTTCCAGATGACAATCATCGTGCAGAAAACGAGTGATGGATGAGCCATTAGGAACACCAGCGCTCACATAGCCCTGATTAGACCAACGCAGGAAAAACGCCACCACACTCTTGTTCAACAAACCATCGGAAGTGGAAAGCTGACTGTCTGAAATATGATGCAGCTTGAGATATTTCACAAAAGCATCTGCCATCTTCCCGGTAAGCCCCACATCCTTTTCACCCTCAGGAGTAGAAAAGAGATTTTCGGCACTTCTTCCCGCAGAAGATGAAGCACACTTCACCTTAACACTCTGTTCAAAAACAACTTCATCGGTATCATTCTTCATTTCAGAAGAATCATCGGAATCCTTATGTTGATGTTCATGACTCTCATAATAGTTCTCTATATAGGTTACGGAACCTGCAAAATGGAAACTTCTATTCATCAGTATGTGGTTTTATGTCTTCATCAGAATTCTCGTAATTATTCTCTATATATTTGCTATGAGGCTGTACATACACAACATTCTTAACCAAGCAAACACCACCGTTTTTACACAAAAAACGGATAATTCTAAAAAATGATATTCTATCCATATCTTAAGTAGTTTAAATTATTACTAAAACTTGATATGGTCCTCTAATTGGTACGCGGAGGGCTAGACTAGAAATAGCCAAGGAGAGCTTCTTAGGGTGGCATCCTCGATGTCGGCAGACAAGTCTTCCCTAGGTAAGTGTATTAGTTCGTTTCATGTTGAATTTTTTAGATAAAATTAATAGTTATTCATTATTTAATTTTAGGCACAAAAAGCTTTTGGTATTTTGCTATATGTGCTTCCAAATTGTTAAGTTGCTTCAAGTCTCTCGCAAAAGTAATCCACTGCGAAAAGGCTTCATTGAAATTCTTTTCAAACAGACTCTTGTCAAACTTCTTACCTTCCGCCGTATGTCGTTTGATCAGTTCATCAACGATTCTATCCCAATTATATAGGATACAGCAGCACCATCTTCTCTGCTGCAAAGGCTGAAGACTTACACTTCTCTTCAGCACTCTAAGCACTGTATCACACTTTATATGCGTGATATTAGAAAACTGATATGCAGATATCTGTTCAGCTTTGCCACCAATAAATGAATTGAGATACAAGATGATGCATTCTTCCTGTATCTTATCAATTCTTTTGTCTAGCTGAGCTAAATTCTCCAGAATCAACACCCTTCTATGTTCTGCTATATCCAGCATATTAATTGTAAATTTATGCGAATTTACTACTAATAGTTGGAACAGCCAAACACATTACCCACATAGCAAAAATAGGAGGGTATATTTTTCAGAAACGTTAATACTTGAACAAAAATTAACTACAGAATAACAAAAAAAAGAGAGAAAGTGAGCATTTTTAGTGCTACACTTCCTCTCCTCAACTTTTATGGATGGACTGGCAATTCTATTACCATTTCCACGGCTCTTGTGAACGACATGAGGGGTGGGATTTTCACCCCAGCGCTTCTCAGATAATTCACCAGTTTCTTCTTGCCCCAGTTGATTCTGGAATCTCTTTCACGATAGAGTTCCCTGAGCTGTTTGACATTGGAAGGCAGAGAATCCAGCTTTTTCTTCAGCTCGGCAGGATCTCCATACCGGGTCATTTCCTCTATTCGAGCCTTCAAGGCCTTGTTCTCCTCCACCAGCTGGTCGTAATGGCGGAGCAAGACTTTTACCTGCTGCTCGTAAGGCAGGTCTTTGTTCATTTCATGCATAAGCATTTCTATTTTAGAATCTCTTCATAGAATAAATTCATTCAGTTCATCCCTGTACTTCTCCCACATAGGCATGTGCTTGTCAAGCACAGCTCTAAACTGAGCATCGTGATTTTTAGACACGATGTGGGCTAACTCATGCACCACCACATACTCGATGCAAGGCTTAGGTTTCTTCGCCAATTCCAGGTTAAAGAGAAGCTTATGGGTGCGCTGGTTACAACTACCCCACCTTGTCTTCATTTCCCGAATAGTAAAGCCACCACATTTCAAGCCCATCTTCTCTTCCCATTTAGGAACCAGCGTATCCAGCAAATGCATCAACTTAGCTCGATACCACTCCTTCATGGCATTAGCCAGATACACCTTGTCTGCACCATACTTCACGAATAGGTTGATATATCTGCCACTGATTTTAACCGTTGGTCCAAAACCCTTCTCGTGAACTTTAAGCAAATATCGACGCCCCATGTAATAATGGTCTTCACCCGATACATAGATACGGTCACTCTGTCTCTCAGTGCTATTGATTCGAGCTATGGCTTGACGAATCCATACCAGATGATCGATGGCATAAAGCTGGAGACTTTCTAGCGTCATAAACTCCGGAGCCGAGATATGTACCCTTGCATCAGGTGGATACACGGCAAGATGGATATGCTTGATATTCTTGCGTTCCACCTCAATAGCAATATCACTAACAGTAACCTTTTCCATACTCATCATGAAGTTTGATTATATCATATATCTTCTGTGCCATTTCGTCTCCCAGCAATTTTGCGAGTGCTTTGATCAATTTTCTTTGTTTCAATCTATTATCTCTGAAACCAACAATGGCATTCTCCCTGATTACCTCATGAGCCCGAATAGCCAGATATTCATTCTGTCCCAAGTTATCATAGAGAGCTCGCATGCCAGGGGTTTTGATGGATTCGGGATATGAATTGGCTGATTTTCCTCTCGCTTTCTTTACAAGTTCTATCAGTTCTTTCATATACTCTTCGTAATCCAGCATTTCCTTCTTGCGCTTATCTATCAACTCCTGCAAGATGATGGAAAGCTTTCCGTAATAAGCAGGATTGAAAGGACTGTCCTTGCGGATTACTTCACGAAGATTCGCTTCTACGGTCTCTGCTGATGCCCTGCCATATTCATCTTTCAGTTCGTCAGGCAAATCATTGAGCTGTTCTTCATTTTGAGCAGCCACAATATCCAGAAAAGAGGTATCGTCCAGTTTGGCAATCACCTCACTGTCCTCAGCCTTCACATAAAGATCAAGAACCTGACGCATATCCGGTTCATAACGTCTCATATCAATATGGTCGTTACTGCGCAGTTCTATCTCACGCTTCAAGGCATCATACTTCCTGGCACATTCAGCATACTCCTTGCGTTCCGCTTCGCTATACCCCATATCCTCCAACGAATTGGCTAAGTTGGCATAACAATTCAGATAGCGACGCACATACTTATAAAGCTTAGAGCGCTTTTCCGCATTATCATCCAACTGCTTGTCCATCTCCTCTTCCGGGGCATTATCATCATAGACAAAATATCTGAAGAATCCTTCTCTTGTTTGAGGATGAACAAGTTCAAGCAAGGCGTCCACCTGTTCCTTGGCTTCTTCCAAATCCTTTCGGCACGCCTTGTTTTTCTCCTTGATATAGCCTACGATATCTTCTTTGTCATAGCCGCTCAAAGCAGCCCCATCAGAAGTATAGTCGCCAATGGCTCCTGATATGCATTCAAACAGATTCTGATAATCTACAATGTAGCCATATTCCTTATCATCACCATCCACGCGATTCACACGGCAGATAGCTTGGAAGAGATTATGGTTTTCCATGTGCTTATCAATATAAAGCACACAGGCAGATGGAGCATCGAAACCAGTAAGCAGTTTATCTACCACAATCAGGAGGCGCATATTCTTAGGATGGTCAATAAATTCCTTCTTGGCATAGGCCTCAAAGGCAGAAACGCTTTTATGTCCATCTGTCATTTCCTTGTAGATGCGATATTTGTATTCATCCTCAGATTCGTTCTCGCCGGATGATGCCATATTGATATCATCTGCTTTTGCCTCAAAGCTGGTAATCACGGCACAATGTCCCTTTAAGGCTGTCTTCTGAAAGGCATCCCAATATCTGCAAGCCTGATAAATGCTGTCTGCCACAAGAATGGCATTACCACGCCGGTTCACCAGCATCGGCGTGGTGTCCATATCCAAGCAAATATCACCCACCACTGCATCTATACGCTGACGGCTGCTGAAGATGTTCTGCATGGTTGCCCATCTACCTTTCAGCCGGGCTGCAGCCACCTTATTCAGTCCCTTTGTCTTCTTCTCAAACCAGGCATCTATCTTATCCTTGTTGCCCAAGAACTGGTCAACTTTTCTTGACTCATAGCGCAGGTCGAGAATCACACCATCTTCTACGGCTTCATTAAACCTATAGGCATGAATCAGCGGCCCGAAGGTCTGCCAGGTATCTTTCTTCTGTGTATGGAGAAGAGGAGTACCTGTAAAACCTATCATCATCACATCTTTGCCCATGATGGTTTTCATGGCTTCATGCAGATAACCGCCTTGCGTTCTATGACACTCGTCGATGAAGACGAAGATGTTTCCCTTTGCCTTAAATCCCTGGGGAAGTTGTGCTACAATATCCTCCAGATACTTTTCCAGGGGTATCTCTGATTTCACTCCAGCCATATCGCCCTTACCTTCCACATTCTTCTTTCCAAATTTATGAATCAAGGTACAGAGCAGCCAAGGTGCCTCTTCATTGAGCATACCGATAAGACCTGCACCGCTCTTGGCACGGGCAATGTTTTCTCCGGTATCCTTGAAACCATCAGAAATCTGTTCATCCAGTTCTTCTCGGTCGGTGATGATAACAACACGAGAATTATCAATATTCTCATGAATCCACTCTGCCAGCCAAACCATAATCAGGCTTTTGCCACTACCCTGCGCTTCCCATATCACACCACCTTCTTTCTTCTCGCAACGTGGTTGAGCTGCCTTTACGGCAAAATACTGGTTAGGGCGACAAACCTTCTTGACTCCAGCATCAAAGACCAGAAAATCATGAATTATTTCCAGCAATCGTTCCTTATTAAACCACTGGGTAACACTTCTATCCAGTTCGTTAGGAATGCTTGCATCCGGTTCTTTCCATCTGAGCCAGAACTTTTCGGGTGTATCTATCACGCCATAATATAAGCCCTGACTATCGTTGCCGGCAAAAAGCAGTTGCACCGTTGAAAAGAAAGGACGGATAAAATTCTCCTGCTGATTGCCTATCGTCTGGCGGATACCATCATGCACGCTCACCTTACTTCGTTTCAGTTCGATCACAGCCAAGGCGATACCATTCACATAGATAACCAAGTCTGGTCGTTTTGTAAAACTATCAGGCGTGCTGCTGTTGATGGTTACTTCTTCTGCAATATAGAATTGGTTTTTATCAGGATGCTCCCAGTTTATCAGATTCACAGTAATCTTTTTGGTACCTACATCTGGAGATACATTCACTCCATAACGGAGCAGGGAATATACCTTCTCGTTCTTCTCCTGCATGTTCTGAGGTGTACAGTATGCCTCCTTTTCCAATTTAGTAATGGCACGCTTCGCCTCATCCCCCGACCACTTTTTCGTACTCATCAAGTAATCGAAGAGAAGTTTTCTTTCTATGTTACGATTACAAGTACGATACTCATAGTTGCCGAGATATTCGTACTTTAGCTTCTCCTTGAAGAGAGCTAGCAATCTGTTTTGAACCGGTCTTTCGGGTTCGCCTATATGTGAGTCCATAAGCTATCATTTTTACTTAATTAAACGGATCTTGCCTGTCAGGAGTTGCTGCATCATGCCTTGCTTAATCTCCTTGTATTTATCTCGCTTTTCTTCGAGTGCGGCGATTTCAGAATCGCAATCGGAAAGGATGTTGGCGATGGCGGTTTGCTCTGACATTGACGGCATTGGAATTCTAAAATTCCTAATAGCCTCAACAGTTATGTTGTGTTGTGCACCTGCTTTTTCATTCATGAAGATTTCATTTTGCCCTTTACTTGATTGCAAATAAAGCATCACCCAAGGAATATATTCCTTCTTCCAGAATTTAGCTACACATATAGCACCTCCAATAAAAGCTAATTTGCTAGACAAATAATATCCAACATTTCCAATTCTACCCGAAATAGAAACTAGAAGAGAAGGTTCATCCAACAAGATTTGAGGAAAATGCATCGCAACATCTTTCGGGATATAGAAATCTGTATTAAAATTAATCTTATATCCTTCAAAATCCTTATTTTGAATAAATGGGAGCACTCCTAATCCTCGACTCGTTCGTAAAGAGGGCTTTATTGTTGCACTATAATCAAAACCAGTTTGTTTGGTTATGATTCTGCATAAATCGCCCAGTTTAACGACATCCCAATCACCAGGATATTCCATTTTTTCATTTTTCACAAGAGCTAATCCCTTATATCCAGGCAATCTTTTCTTACCAGTAAGAAGTTGCTGCATAAGTCCCTGCTTGATTGCCTTCTTCTTCTCTATCTTTTTGGTTAAGGCAGAGATAAGAGAATCGACATCAGAGAGGGCTGTAGCAATGGCAGTCTGCTCGTTCTTTAAAGGAACAAGAACCCTAGTTCCCAAGATTTCATTCTTAGATACAGAGCTTACTTTTGTACCATGAATCAATGGCAGCAACTGATTGTGATACAAACTATGGCTCATAAAATAACCAAGAAAACCCTTTTCGAATAGCCCCTCGTTTGGATGCAACCAAAATGTATGTAATCCTGACACTATTTTCTTGTGATTCACATTTATAACCTCAGAACACTTACCTACAGTATTATCTTCTGCGGTGTCTGCCATAATGATATCACCTTCTGTAACAATCCTTCTATTTACCCATTTATCTGTAATGGTCTTATTTATAAAAGGAATTTCGGTGTTCCCTGCATCAAGCAAAGCACCATACTTAATCAAGACATCGCCATAATGTATATCATGATACTCACCAGCTTGGGTATTTAAATAATCTCTAGACAGAGAATTATTAGGAATGACAGAAAAAGTTTCATTAATTTCTTTCACCTCCCAGTTCTCAGGTATCACCCCGACTTCCGTCATTTTATAACCACTTTTCATTTCAACCATACTCAATCCTCCATTCATTAAAGAACAAAACCCATTTGAGCAAGATGAGCATTCACCCTGCTTTCATAATCTTCAACTTCCTTATCAATAGAAGGAAGAGTCTGGTCATAGCGTTCAGAAATGGCAGAAAGCTGACTTTTCAGCTGCTCAATGCTACGGCTCAACTCAGATTCTATGCGAGTAGAAATAGCATTTACCCACTTCTCCTTCACAAGATTCTTTACTCTCATTTCATTCTGCGCCAACAATTCATATTCCTCTTTTACACGAGACAACAATTTGTCATTGGCTTCCTTCAACTTGGCCTTTTCTGCCTTGATGGAATTCTGCCACTCAATCCACTCAATAAGACGTGCCTGTTCTTCACCTTTAGTAACTTTGGCACGCTTCTTAACAGAAGCGAAGTTAACCTTCTCCTTCTCGAAATTCTTTGTATCAAATACATCATCATTCTCTTCAACAAGGCTTGTCACCTCATTTTCCATAAAAGCAATGCTGGCAGACAACTCATCACACGCTTCCAATTCACTCTTACAGAATCTATTGACGATATACTCTACAGGCAAGAGGTCACTCTCCAAATCATTCCAGGTTTTCACCACCACAGGAACCATTTTCTTCTCCTTTTTATCCTCTTTCAGCTTAGGACGGAGGTTAAGCTTCCAGCCATCAGCCATAATCATATAGACATCATCCTGCATGGTTTCTGCCCAATAATTCATCAGCTGCTCGTAGGCATCATATTCATCAACCAACAGGTTTCCCTCACCAAACAGATTACGAATACTTTGTCCCATTCTTTCAATAAGAGCCTTCGGCTTTTCGCTGCTTTCTGCCAGGTCGTAAATGGTTTCCTGCCACTGCTCCATAAAATCAGTTCTACAATGATGCTTCAATGTAGCTTGCTGAGTCTGATAATCCTCATTGTCGTTGATGATACCATCAATCTGCTCTCTGGATACCGCCCAGGCATAATAACCATTACCCTGTTCTTTTACCAGTTCATCCTTCAAAGTTGGCAATGCCTCCCAATAATCGGAAAGCTGCTCTATATCGTGCTTTGGCAAGCCACCTTTAAGATGGGCTTCGATATTCTGTACTATCTCGGTATCACGAGCCTCAATATAACGAGGGATATTCAAATTGTAATCATTCTTCACAATCTCTTCCTGTGGAACAAAACGAGCATAATGAGGTACGTCAACCCATGCTTCCCATGTGTCAACAATACGCTGGATATCCTCTTCACGCAGGCGGTTCATATTTCCATCCTTTACAAAGCCATCCTTGGCATCAATCATAAAGATTCCCTTACGCTCAGCCGCATCCTGCTTATCAAGAATGATGATACAGGCGGCTATTCCGGTACCATAGAAAAGGTTTTGTGGCAGTCCGATGAGTCCCTTGATATAACCAGCCTTGACAATGTTCTTGCGGATTTCCCCCTCTGCATTGCCACGGAACAAAACACCATGAGGCAAAATGCATGCGCCCTTACCATCAGCAGCCATCGACTTGATGATATGAAGCAAGAAGGCGTAATCGCCATTTTTCTCAGGTGGTACACCGATAGAAGAAGGAGTACGGGAGCCTTCTTCCATATCCACTACACCATTACCCCAGCGCTCAAACATGTCGTTTTCCTTAGCACTCTTCAACCATGATTTCTGGCTAAAAGGAGGATTTGCTACCACGTAATTGAAGGTTTGCAAGGCGGTAGGTGAACTGAGGAACTGTGGATTATTAAGGGTATCACCCTGCTGAATATCACTGCATTCATAGCCGTGAAGAATCATATTCATCTTAGCCATACCCACATTATTGATGTCTTTCTCCTGACCAAAAAGAGCCGTATTGTTGGGATGCAAAGACTCGCTCAAAGCTCTCAAAAGTAGTGAGCCTGAGCCACAGGTTGGGTCACAAATCGAGATATTTTCATGTAGATCCTGATGAATGCCAATCACCTTTGCCATCACACGACTCACCTCTCCTGGAGTATAAAACTGTCCCTTACTCTTACCACTTTCTGACGCAAAGTTCTTCATCAGGTATTCATAGGCATCGCCAAGAATATCATCATCACCAGCACGATTGCTTGAAAAATCAAGCGCATTTTTTGTGAAAGCCGTAACAAGTTCAGACAAAGTTTTTACTTTGTCCTTACCTTTACCCAGTTTGGTCTCATCATTAAAATCGGCATTATCAATCACGCCACTCAAATCATTTGCCTCCGCAATCTGATGGATGATTTCATTCAGTCTTTCACCGATATTACTTTTATAACGAAGCGCAAGAATATCCTCCCAAAAACATCCTTCAGGAATATTGAGAAGATAATCCTTATCAGCCTTTGCCTTGTCACTGATATATTTTAGGAAGAGTACAACAAGTACATAATCCTTATATTGGCTGGCATCCATGCCGCCACGCAACTGGTTACAGCTCTCCCATAAAGAGCTGTATAACTCAGATTTCTTAACTGCCATTTATATAAAATTTTACTGATTAATTAATGATTAAAATGGAGCATAACCTCCCCATCAGGCATTTCTTCAATGCTCTGCACCCATTCGATGCTGCCTGTATCGGGATTTACGTCTATCGAATATTCGCTGCCTTCCTTTTGACCATCA
>JAIJLI010000647.1 GCA_022722495.1 Dialister sp.
TACCGCTAGCATGCCCCTATTGCCTTCGGCACTTCCCCCGAAGGGGGAAGCAAGACGTTACGTAGCTAACGATTTCCTTAACTTAATAGCCTTCCCCTCTAGGGGAAGGTGCCCCGAAGGGGCGGATAGGGTACTGGCGGTATGAAAGAGAGCGGGAAGGAACATCTCAAGCAGGCGATTTATGAAAGCACCCGAGCGCCGCTCCACGTCGATTTTTATAAAGGGCGATGCCCGAAGGCTGGAGGATAGAAGTCAGATGTCTGATATCTGATGTCTCCCAGTCTTCTAGTCTAATCCCTAATCCCCAGCTGCCAGTCACCAGTCACTATTGATACAGTACATCCAGCACGGCGCACGCCTCAGCTGCGGTCAGCTGGCCGGGTGCGCTGGCTTTTTGACCGGCCGCGAACGTGATGGGAGCGCCCAGATCGCTGCCTGCGATGCGGGTGAGCTGACCCGCCTGCCCCATACCGATCGCGATGACCGGCGTCTCCGGAAGATCCTCCCGGATGCGGGCCGCCGCTGAGAGGAGCGACGCGGTATCACGAGGCACTCGTGGCATGACCGCGATCTTCAAAATATCCGCCTTGAAGGACGCCATATTTTCATACGTATCGATCAGCTCCGTCTCGCTCATCGCCCGATGGAACTTGTGATAGCTCATCAAGACGGGGATCCCCTGCTCATGCGCCTGCTTGATCAAAACCTTCGTATCGAGCACTTCATGCCCATACTCCACATCGAGCACATCCGCCCAGTGCGAACGGATGATGAGAGAGAGCAGCGACACGTACTCACCGCCCGGGGTCTTGTGCGCCCCGCCCTGGCTCTTCGTGCGCACCGTCGTCAAAAGAGGCACATCCTTGAAATGCCTGCGGATGACCGCATAGGCAGTTTCCAGATCTTTTGTCGCATGGAAATCCTCCTGATTCAGGAGGTAGTCCACACGCCACTCGAGCATATCCAAAGGACAGGATGATAGTGATGCGCATTCCTTTTCCAGATCCTCCAGTGTGGAAGAGACCAGCGGAACGCAGATCTTCGGCCGACCGCTGCCGATGGTAAGATGTCTGATATTCATAGAGTTCACGCTTTCTGTAAAAACAGGGCTCCAGATGCGCCCATGGATGGCCCAAGGAAAAGGTTTCATGGGGCTGAGGGTTCTGGTGGTGGTTTTCCCGTATCGCCTTCCCCCTTGCGGGTAATGCTATTAAGTTAAGGAAATCATTAGCTACGTAACGTCTTGCTTCCCCCTTCGGGGGAAGTGCCGAAGGCAATGGGGGCATGCCAGCGGTATAGTGTACTATGTTGAATAGTCCGATACTATCGATATTCCAACACTTTCATGCAATACCGCTACGTAGCCCCCTCATCTCAC
>JAIJLI010000648.1 GCA_022722495.1 Dialister sp.
CCATGAAAGAGGGCACGGTACCACCTCGCATTCCAGATCGTGTGGAGAAGAAAGAGCGCGGTAAAGACAAGGGCCAACATCTCGTGACCGAAATTGTGGACGTAGCGGTAGTCCAGCAGCAGGAGAAAAACAAAGAGCATCGAGGTATCGACAAGCATTCGTCTGTTCATGGCCTCCTCCTTTCAGCGATGAGTGACCACACGCTCCTTCATCCCCAGCATCATATGTGACGTCGCCTCGGCAGCGATCGTCCCGTCTTCTTTTGTGATCTTCGCGCTCATGACGATGAGATGCCCTTTTCGGCGGACCTCCTCGCAGGTGATGAGGACCGTCTCTCCGATCAGGATCGGCTGCCGGAAGCGGCTCTCCATCTTGCCTGTATAGGCGGGAATACCGCCCTTCAGGAAGAGATAATTACCCATCACCTCATCCATCAGTGTCATGATGAGGCCGCCATGCATGCGGTCATTGTAGCTTTGATGCTCGCGCGAGGGGGTGAAGAGGGAAAGGCATCCCTGCGGCAGCGGGAAGAAATGCAGGTGCAGACCGATGGGATTCTCCGTCCCGCAGGCAAAGCACATATTATACGTTGGATTTCTCGGCCATTCGACGAGCGTGATACCACGCCGTTCCTCTTCCCGGCGGAGCAGCGCTGCCTCTTTTTCATTCAGCGGAAATGGATGGTTCATGATAAAGACCTCCTTTATATGTATTATATTATAGCATTATCCCAGTGCTAAAAAACAGCTCCACATGACCGAACATGTATTTTGGCTTCATCCGCATAAAGAGAACACCCATTCTGCTTATGCGGATCTCTTATGCCGTGATGCGACGCTTACAGCCATCGAAGGTGATTGGAAATAGAATGGATGTTCTGCTATTCTGAATGCATCCGGAAATACAAAAGAGAGCGCGCTCCGGAAAGAGAACGCACATGTTCGACGAAAAACAAAATCAGAAAGACATCTGCCGGGCACTCGCCTGGCAGCACGGGGACAAAGACGCCGCCGAAGCCCTGCTGAAGCAGTACCAGCCCCTCATCCGAAGCATCCGGCAGAACTTCTGCCAAGGCCTTTCCTACGAAGACCTCGAGCAGGAGCTCATCCTTCATTTTTTAGAACAGACCGCCTGCTACGACCCGAAGAAGAATCCGAGCTTTGCTGGCTACATCACGCCCCGTCTCAGATGGCAGCGGATGAACCGCATCCGCAAGGAAATGACACGTGAAGACCACGAAGAGCTCACCCTGGAAGACCAGCCCGAGGGCACTTCGCTTGACGACTACGGCGAGGCGAAGGCCACGCTCGAAGAAGTCGCCCGCCTCGCCCGTCTCACAAAGAAGCAGAAGCCTGTCTTTTTCCTTTGGATGCATGGG
>JAIJLI010000649.1 GCA_022722495.1 Dialister sp.
CTATTAATCCCTAGCCACTAAACAGCTACTCCCCCGCCTTCGGCTGGCGATACGTGAAGACGCGCTTAGGCTCCTTACTTTCTACCTTATGATCGAGGAGATTCACATCGAGGATCGGGCAGACACCACAACCATTGCAGGCCTGGTGGCGGCAGTCATGGGTGAGGATCCCCTTCTCGGCCATGCGCCATTCTTTCAGGAGGTAATCCTTCGTAACACCGCTGTCGATATGATCCCATGGTTCACATTCGTAGAAATCACGAATGCGCGCTGCGTACTCGTCGGGATCGATACCGCATTCACGGAAGCTGTCCATCCAGACGTCGAAGTGGAAAAATTCCGTCCAGCTGTCATAGGTGCAGCCTTTCTTCCATGCGGTGTAGATCGCAGAAGAGAGCTTGCGGTCGCCGCGAGCGAGGACGGCTTCGATATATCCTGTCTTCGCATCATGATAGGCGTACTTGATATGGCGGTTTGTGAAAAGGCTCTTCAGGTACTGCTGTTTGCGCTCGATCTCCTCTACGCTGCACTGCGGCATCCACTGGAACGGGGTGAAAGGCTTCGGGACGAAGCTCGAGACGCTGACGGTGATGCGCAGGTCATAGCGCCCCTTGATCTCATGATAGAGCTCGTGAATGCGATTTGCCAGATCGGCGATGCCCTTCAGGTCTTCATCCGTTTCCGTCGGAAGGCCCATCATGAAGTAGAGCTTCACCTTTTTCCAGCCATTTTTGAAGGCATTCGCACAGGCGCCCATGATGTCTTCCTCCGTGACGCCCTTATTGATGACATCGCGCATGCGCTGCGTACCGGCTTCCGGTGCCAGCGTGAGACCGCTCTTTCTGACCTGCTGGATCTTTTTCGCGATGTCGATGGAGAAGCTGTCGACACGCAGTGACGGGAGACTGACGCTCACGCGCTTGTCTTTGAAATTTTCCAAGAGATGATCGACGAGCTCGGGCAGGCAGGAGTAGTCTGCCGAAGAGAGGGACATGAGGGAAATCTCATTATAGCCCGTATTCTTAATCAGGGTATCTGCGATCTCCTGCAGTCTCTCTTCGCTCTTCTCGCGCACAGGGCGGTAGATCATCCCCGCCTGGCAGAAGCGGCATCCGCGGCTGCAGCCGCGGAACATTTCCAAGACGGCACGATCATGCACGATCTCAATATGCGGGAGGATAGGCTTATCATCGATGTGAACATGGTCGACATCACGGATGACACGCTTCTTCACAGGGAACTGGGCCGCTTCGTCGATGGGACGGATGCTGCGGAAGACGCCATTCTCATAGTAAGAGACCTCATAGAGGGACGGCGCATAGCAGCCATCGATCTGGGCGAGACGGCGGATCGCCTCTTTGCGGCCGCCGGGCTTCC
>JAIJLI010000650.1 GCA_022722495.1 Dialister sp.
CAAAACTCCACGGCGCTTCATTATTATTTGCGCCGCATCAACCCCTTTGAATCCGTAGCACCTACAGAACCCGCTGAATCTCTTTCGCTCAATCAAAGGACGGCACGCTCCATGGGCTAACCCTGAACCTTTAACCCTGAACCCTGAACCTTCATTTCCTCTTGACGCAGCCCTTTCACTAGTGCTATAAATAAAACTATATTTCATATGCGTGCGGCGCATAGCCGTGCCTCTCTTTTTCCGTCTGGAGGGATCCCTATGAACTTCAAGAAAGCCATCCTCGTATCGGCTGCACTCCTCGCATCTTGCGGCATCATCGCAGGCTGCGGTGACCAGAAAGCCGCATCCTCTGCTTCTTCTGCGGCTGCCAAAGAAACCACCATCAAGGTCGGCGTATCCCCTGTACCGCACGCTGAGATCGTTGGTGCGGTGAAAGACAAGCTCGCCAAAGAAGGCGTCAAGGTCGAAATGGTCGAATTCACCGATTATGTCCAGCCGAACCTGGCCCTTGCGGATAAGAGCCTCGATGCGAACTTCTTCCAGCATAAACCATATCTGGATGAATTCTGCAAATCCAAAGGCCTGAAGCTGAGATCCCTGGGAGCTGTCCATCTCGAACCGATGTGCGTGTATTCCAAGAAGCTGAAGTCTTTGAATGATCTTGCTGACGGTGCGCATGTAGCCATTCCGAACGATCCGACCAATGGCGGCCGTGCCCTCCTCGTCCTCCAGTCTGCTGGTCTCATCAAATTGAAGGAAGGCGCTCCGATCACCGCGACCCCGCAGGATATCGCAGAGAACCCGAAGAACCTGAAATTCTCCGAACTGGAAGCCCCGCAGCTTCCGCGTGCCCTGGAGGATGCGGATATCGCGATCATCAATATGAACTTCGCCCTCGAAGCAAAGCTTGATCCGAAGAGTGCCATCTATAGCGAAGGCTCCGACTCCCCGTATGCGAATATCGTAGCTGTCCGTGAAGGTGATGAAAACCGTCCGGAACTCCAGAAGCTCATGAAAGCGCTCACAAGCAAAGAAGTCAAGGACTTCATCGAAAAGAAATACGGCGGCTCTGTCAAGACCGTATTCTGATCGCGCCTTTGAAGAAAAACTCCCCGAAAGGGGAGTTTTTTGCTGCGACAAGGGGGCCCCCTTGTGATTAATGCTATTAAGTTAAGGAAATCGTTAGCTACGTAACGTCTTGCTTCCCCCTTCGGGGGAAGTGTCGAAGGCAATAGGGGCATGCTAGCGGTATAGCGTGCTATGTTGAATAGTTCGACACTATCGATATTCCAACACTTTCATGCAATACCGCTACGTAGCCCCCTCATCTCACTTCGTTCGAAATGGCGTCTCACTGGATTTTCGCGTCGCTTCAC
>JAIJLI010000651.1 GCA_022722495.1 Dialister sp.
ACCGGTTGCTGTACTAAAGCTCATGCCTGCCGATATGTTTTCTTCGCTATACTCTTTCTTGGTCTGCAAACTTTCGATGTTTAGATTCCCGTCTACATCGGCCTTCACTTTGTTTCCGCTGACCGTACTGCCGATGAGATCGGTATCTTTTCCGCTCTTCATGGTCAGTGTATCATTTGCATTCACGGTACTTGCTCTATAGCTGGTAGTACTGCCGTTTTCTTTGCCTTTACCAGCATAGAATTTACCATCTACAGAAACTGCTGAACCGGCAGAAAGACTGACGCCAAGACTACCGCCTTTGCTGCTTTGGCTACTCTTCTGGGTTTCTTTTTCTTCTGTAGCCCAAATATGTATATCGTTATCAGCTTCTAAGTGGATATGGTTGCCTACGATATCAGAGCCTTTGACATTCAAATCTTCTTTCGTCTTAATAGTCACGTCTTGCCCTGCCTGCAATGAACTGCCTTGCGCTTCTGTTATGGTGCTATGGCTTTCTGACTTACTGGAGCTGCTACTGATACCGATAGAAACCGTAGGAGAAAAATTCCCCTTGGCCGCAGCTTTTAATGCATCTCCATTTTTCTTTATCTTTTCTGCTGTCTCATACCCATAGAGAGCTTTCAAACGATGATCGGAAACTTCTGTCATCCGTGTAGCCGGCGCTGCCACCGACTCTATAGCTTCGATACCAGCACCGCCTACAGAGACAGTGAGCCCGCTCTTCTTGTATTCGTGCTTTTCCTCGCTGTGATAGATATTGTCTTTGCTTGAAATATTTACGTTTTCGCCGGTCATTGAAATATCTTTCCATGCGATGATATCAGATACATTTACGTGGACTTTTTCTTAACCTTAAACCAATTATCTTCAAAACTTAATACACTATGATGTCGCCCTAGATAAAAATATTAAAATTACTGAAATCAATGCGAAAAATGAGTTTTCATAAAAATATGATAACAAAAGGAATATACCACCAATTATTCCACAAATAGATGATCCGGACAAAGAATTATACAATTTCTTTAATCGTTTATTCATAACATTCTCCCCTATACACTGAGTCAATTTGGTATTGAGAGTTATACACTGCTATTTCAAAATATAATTCAATCCACCCAACTTGACCATATAATTTATTTGCCTTAGAAAAAAGCACGATACTTTCAAAACTTCCTGGTGCTATAACTTTAAGCGCAGGATAGTTCTTTTCCGTATATTCCTGCATCTTTTTCAAAAATTTCGTTTCATAATTTATCAGTGTGCTTCCCGTATTTTCTGATATATCTCCCAAAATATCTGGTGGAATATGATTCATAAACTCTGCGAGTGTTATAGTCTGAATATTTCCACTTTCATCTCTATAACTATA
>JAIJLI010000652.1 GCA_022722495.1 Dialister sp.
TCCCCCGAAGGGGAAGCAAGACGTTACGTAGCTAACGATTTCCTTAACTTAATAGCCTTTCCCATTTGGGAAGGGGGACCGCGCCAGCGGCGCTCGGGTACTTTCGTAAATTGCCTGCTTTAGATGATCTCCCCCGCTCTTTTTCATCCCGCTTTCGCCATCCAACCTCCGCCCCTTCGGGGCACCTCCTTCCATAGGAAGGAGGGAGTGTCCACGCTAGCCCCTTCCCTTGGAAGGGGCTGCCGAGCGCAGCGAGGCGGGGTTGGCTTCCTTTTTTGCGGCGTTCGGGTACTTTCGTTAACGGTGTACTTGAGATGATTTTCCCTGCTCTTTTTCATTCCGCCAGTGCCCTATCCGCCCCTACGGGGCACCTTTCCCTCGAGGGGAAGGCTTTGTCCGTCGTTATTCTTTTTTCACATATGCGTGTATTCGCTCTGACGTTATGGGGAAACCTGCCACCCGCAAACCTTCGGGCCTCGCCCCGTTTCGTCATCCTGAGCGGCGAGAAACGTCGTATGTGAGATAACGAATGCCAAAACAGCTGCGACCTGAGCCATCGATCTCGGCGAAGCCGCCACCACAACCCTGAACCCTGAACCCTGAACCCTGAACCTTAAAACCTTGTCAAGCAAAACCCCTTGACAAGACCGTTTTTCTCCTGTATAATAACATCCGTTGTGGTGATGAACTATGTCTATTGAAAACATCGTAGAGAAGGGAGAGCTCCTGGATTGTTACGGAGAGCTCCTGACGAAGAGGCAGAAGGATTGCCTCGACTTATACTATAATGAAAATCTCACGCTCGCTGAGATTGCTGACTATTTCCATATTTCCCGTCAGGCGGTCCATGATGCGATGCGTCATGGAGAAGAACAGCTGCTTTCCTATGAGGCAGCGCTTCACACCTGCTCCCTTCGCAAGAAGAGAGAGAAGGCTGCCTTACGGCTGCTGCATTTCATTCCCCAGGCAGAGCGGGGAGAGGCAGAGAGTCTTTTGAAAGTGATGACAGAATGAAGGTGACCGGATGCCATTTGAAAATTTAGGAGACAAGCTGCAGTCTGCATTCAAAGATCTCCGAGGGAAAGGCAAACTTTCCGAAAGTGACATTGATGGGGCGCTTCGTGAGGTCCGCCGCGCACTGTTGGAAGCCGATGTCAATTTCAAGGTGGCGAAAGATTTCATCGCTCACGTCCGTGAAAAGGCGATGGGGGAAGAGGTCTTCGGTAGTCTGAAGCCTGACCAGACGGTCATCAAGATCGTCAAAGACGAGCTGACAGAGCTTTTGGGCGGGACACAGAGCAAGATCACTCTGTCTTCCTCCGGCATGACGATCATCATGCTGGTCGGCCTGCAGGGCGCCGGCAAGACGACGAC
>JAIJLI010000653.1 GCA_022722495.1 Dialister sp.
CGGGTGCGTTGCAGCCGGCCTTGCGGATCACGGGAATGGCCGCATGCATCTGCCCAAGACCTCCATCAAGGACGATGAGGTCGGGCTCGGGCCAGTCTTTTTCCTTTCCATAGCGGCGGCTCATGACTTCTGCCATGGACTTGAAGTCGTCCGCATGCCCCTGCGTGGTCTGCAGTTTGAATTTCCGGTATTCGCTCTTTGCCGGACGGCCATGCTCGAAGACGGCCATGGAGCCGGTGGTCTCTGCGCCCTGGTTGTGAGAAATATCGAAGCATTCCATGCGCTCGGGAAGGCGCGGCAGAGAGAGCAGCTCTTTCAGCTTCTGCACGGCGCCCTGCTCGCGGGCGTCCTGATACTCCCATTGCAGCTTCTTGTCGGAGAGATACTTCGCTGCATTTGCCATCGCCATGTCTTTCAGGCGGCGCTTGAAGCCGCGCTCGGGGCGGATGAGTTTCACTTCGCTTCCGCGAAGCTTCGTCAGCCAGAGAGAGAGGAGATCGGACTCTTCCGGTAGGAGCGGCAGGATGATCTCTTTCGGGACGGATGTCGGATTCCCTCCGTAGAAATCGCGAAGAAAGGTGGTGATGATCTCCTCATCCGTCTCGGATGCACTTTCGGGGATACTGAAATTCTCCTTCCCCACCATGCGGCCATAGCGGATATAGAAAATCTCCAATCCGGTGTGATTGCCGTCGCGTGCCATGCCGAGCACATCGAAGTCCCCTTCCGCAGATACGATGTGCTGGCGCTGCTGCACGCTCTGGATGGCGCGGATGTGGTCGCGCAGCTTGGCGGCTTTTTCGAAATCCATCGCTTCCGACGCCTCCATCATCTGCTGCGTGAGCTCCTTTTCTAGCGAGGTGCTCTTCCCTTCGAGCAGGTCGCAGATGGTCTTCACGTCACGGTCATAGTCGATGTGATCGACGTGGCCGCCGCAAGGCGCACTGCAAAGGTGCATGTGGTACTGGAGACAGGGACGGGATACCTTCATGGAGCGGCAGGTGCGGATGGGATAGTAGTGGCGAAGGAGGGACAGCGTCTGACGAAGGCTCCCCACGTCGGTAAAGGGGCCGAAATACTTCGCCCCATCATCGCGGCGGATGTTCCTCGTGACGAAGATGCGCGGCCACTCGTCATTCACCGTGATCTTCACATAGGGGTAGGACTTGTCATCGCGTAGGGAGATATTGTACTTCGGGTGCAGTTCTTTGATGAGATTGCACTCGAGGATCAGCGCCTCCATCTCCGTCCCAGTCATCGTGATGTCGAGATCGTCCGCATGACGGATCATCGCAGCGACTTTCGGGGAACGGTTCTTATCCTCTCGTACATAGGAGCGGACACGGTTCTTCAGGTTCTTCGCCTTGCCGA
>JAIJLI010000654.1 GCA_022722495.1 Dialister sp.
TGCACTTGTCAACAAAAATTGGACACGAAACTAAAAAAATTAGGCATAAAAATTGAATACTTGTACAAGATACAGTGAATCTTCCAACATCGTCTCGGAAACCGCCAGACACTTTATGCCAACTACAACTTGAATAAGTTCAGCATTTAGAAATATGGCGTTCTCGGTACTGCTTCGGCGTCAAGTAGCCCAATGTATAGGCTGGCCTATATTCGTTAAAGAAATGGATGTAATCATCCACCTCTTCCGCGATGGACTTCTCTCCGGTCACGTGCAAGTCCATGAACATCTCGGCCTTAATCCATCCATTAACAGATTCCATTGCAGCGTTATCTGTCGGCGTTCCGGCACGTGACATCGACCGGATAATGCCGTACATGGGCAGCAGGTCGTTGTAGGCCTTAGATGCGTAGACAGATCCCTGGTCCGTGTGCAGGATCATTTGGTGTTCTGGATGTTGCTCCTTCCATGCAATCAGATCTCTCAGCCCACTGATATAGGTCATGCGGTCGCCACGCTTTGCCGAAAGGGAATAGATGACAATCTCATTGTTCCAAAGATCCATGTAAAGAGTCAGTTCGTAGTAGGTGCCCTTCACATAAAACGCTGTCATATCGCTCACGATGCACTGCATCGGCCCGTCAATCTGCATCTCTGACAGGAGCAGATTTGGGAATATCCGTGCCGGATCTCCAGCCTTCTTGTAGCGGTAATGCTTAGACTTGCTCTTGATTCCCGCAATCTTGCAACACTTATGAGCATAGGGGTCAGACAGGACAATGTTTTTGTCTAGGCGTATCTTGGCATTCAGCCAGCGGTAACCATGCGACGGATACTTCGAGTGGTATTCTTGAAACAGCCTGACATTGCTTGCAAGGTTCTTCTCTCTTTCCGAAGGATGGGAGAGATGCTTCTTCCATGCGTAGAAACTGCTCCGCTGGATGCCCATTGCTTTACATAGGATCTTTACTGGGATTTCTCCTGATAGCTCCATAATCACTTGGTAGTCTTGCTGGCGTATAGAATTACCGTACCATCTCCCTTCACCTCGTATCCTTTTTTTAACCTTGCTTCTGTGATCCTGGCCTTGATCAGCTCCTGGATCAATTCCTCCTTTGTCATAGATTTCAGTTCATCCAGCTCTACCGGCTCTTTCTTGAAAGAGAGTGCGCCGAT
Source organism: Dialister sp. (assembly GCA_022722495.1). Classification (GTDB taxonomy): domain Bacteria; phylum Bacillota; class Negativicutes; order Veillonellales; family Dialisteraceae; genus Dialister. The sequence goes on from JAIJLI010000654.1 coordinate 1,177, forward strand.
GGATCTCTGACCGTGTTTGGGCGGCAGCCGATTGACATCCCGATACATTCTCATGTAATTCCGTGCGGTCTGCTCACTAATGCCATATTCTTCCGCGGCTTCATACCGACTTATTTCGCTGTAGTAAATTCGTCGACCGATGTCCAATCTTTGTTCTTTCGTGTACTTCATGGCAAACCTCCTGTCCAGTA
>JAIJLI010000050.1 GCA_022722495.1 Dialister sp.
TCTGCGTAGCCCGTATAGTAGAGTTTCCCTGCGAGCGCATTCAGCGTACCGCTGATGAGGTTCTTCTCATCTGCTTTGGCCGAATCGAAATCCAAACCAGCACGATCGGTAAGAAGGGTGATCTCACTGCCTTTGTCTGCCTGGGAAATCTTCACATCTCCGCCAAGGATAGCATAACCGCTGTTGGCATCTGCCGGTTTTGTTGTGTCGTGTTTGTAGATATAGGTGCTACTGCCGCCATAGCTCTGGATGGTGACAGTACCAGCCTTTGCATCTGTCATATCGATGATACCACCGTTTCCTGCCATCTGCTTCAGGCTGCTTGTTCCACGGTTGTTCCAAGTGCCTCCAAGGGTGAGGCTGGTATTGTTTCCTGCACTGCTTCCCGTCCAGGTGCTGCCTTTCCCGATGGTAACGGCGTAAGCCCCGTTTCCAACAGCATTCCCTGTCCAGTTTGCTTGATCTGCCAATGACAGAGTCACGCTCCCTGCTCCATCAAAGCTGCCGTTTAATGCGGAGTCTTTTCCGGAAAGAATCGCTTCGATGCTGGAATGATCACCACTCACCAGACCTTTCAGTACGGTCTTCTTTCCTTTTAGGATGACCTTGCCGCCTTTGTCAGCTTTGACAGTGCTGCTCACACTGCCATTGGCTGTGAAGGTACCTCCATTGACATTGATATTGTCTGCCGCAAGCACACCATCAGTTCCTACAGTCATCGTTCCCGTTGTGGTCAGATCTTTGGCATGGGTCTCACCGTTTACCGCAAGGACGCCCGCATTGGCGATGCTGCCGCTCACGGTAGTCGCTGCGTCAAGTGTCAGATGGCCGCTGTTTTCTACATCTCCAGAGATGGTCGATGTGCCAAGCGTTACGCTTCCGCCCTTCTGTACGTTGACAGCCTTTTCAGTCCCGGTGATTTCGCTCTTGCCCTTGAGTGTCACGGTGCCAGCCGCATCGATCCCCGTCTTGCCATTGACTTTGAGTGTACCTGCCGTGATGTCTACAGTCTTTCCAGCCGCTGCACGGATCCCGGCTTCTCCGCCGGTCAGATCCAGTTCGTTTCCATCGGCTGTGATAGTCACGTCTTTCACTGCATCGACAGCTGCGCCTCCCTCTACCCGGATAGTCGTTTTATCCTTGGTAAAGGTGTACACCTGATCCTGCCATACATGATCATCCTTGTACTCTTTGTCATCTCCGCCAGTTATCGAAGAAGTGAAAAGCGTCTTCGACTGTTCGACCGGAGGTTCCGGCTTTTCTCCACTGCCTGCAAAACTGCCCTGTCCATCCGTCTGATTAAATGCAATATTTCCGGTATATTTAGCCACAGAGGAAGCTGTCAAGCCTTCCGCGATTTCCACTTTCCCGGAAAGGAATTTCTTACCATTGACAGCATCCTTGTAGTACAGTTTTTCTGCCAATGCATTCAAAACCTGATTCTTTACTGCATCAGACTGCATGTTGTCATCATAATCCGTCCGGAGAACGATTTCTGACCCACGAATAGCCCTGCCGATGGTCACATCCCCGCCCAATATCTTCGTGGGGGTATTGCTATCATGTGAGTACAGTACCTTGGCTGCTCCAGAGAATTTGTCGATCGTCAGCGACTTGCTGTTTGCTGTTTGAATGATGACACCCGCTGTATCACCTGTACCGGACTTCGTACCACCATGCAGGAATGTCACTCGGCTTATCTCATTATTTCCTACATCCTCATCGTCCTGTTTATAGCGGGTATTTTTCGCTTCATTGGTCCAGACAGCTCCATTCTGCAGCCACATATTGACCTTGCCGCCATTGTCAATGATGCCATTCAAGTAGGAATTCTTCGTTGTCAGCCCCAAGTTGATGGTGCCCGTCGATTTTAAAGCAAATACATCTCCATCCAGCTGTACATCATGTGTACCGGCTGCGGAGCCTGCCTCATTCATATTGACATTGATCGTACCCACATAGGCACCCAGTGTATAATAGCCGTATTTCGTTCCCTGCGGCACAGTAATATGCCCGCCTCCAATGGATACCTCGCTACCAACTGCATTGGTGGTGATTCCATTGCCATACACCGCCATATCTACATCACCAGTGACAGTGACTTTGCTTTTTTCAATATTCGTCAGAATGCCTGCATTATTGAAACGAGACAGAACATTCTCCTGATTGACAGGAATGCCCCACGTTGCACTGTCCTCTCCTGCGATTTTCAGATTGCCATGAATCGTAATAGCAGAAGACACTGTCGATTCCTGACTGTTTTCTCCCCAGCGGAACGACTTCTGGATAGCGACACCATTGCCACCATAACCGCCAGACATGGAAATATTGACATCTCCATTGACGGTGATTTGGCTGGCTGTATTTTTCCCGCCATCATTCCAGATCGCATTGGTCAAGGAATTCCCGCTAGAATATCCGAAAGTCACGACATCCACTTTGTCTGCCGTGATCGTTACATTCTTACCATTCCCGGCATAAATACCTACAGGAGATGCTATATAGTTTTTAGAGGCTAGCTGTAAGGTATGACCAGAAGCATCGATCGTGATGTCTTTCCCATCTTTCGCCTGAATGACCGCTGCCGCATTGGTGGCATGATCCCCTTCTTTTCCAAGATTGATACTTAACACTTCATCTTTGGTAAAAGAATACGTTCCATCATCTGAAATGACATCACTAAAAGCTGTCTGGTCCGCCGATGTCCCAGTAATGCCCGCTTTTCTAGTTACAGTTCCTATCTTGGCATCTGCATTCTCCAGGGTGATTTTTGTTTCTGAAGATGCAGTAAAGCCTTCAGGACGATACGTCGTCAACTTGGCAAGACTTCCCCAGACTTGATCGGTCGGCAGCATCGTGACAGAATTGAACTGATAGAACTGCTTGTCAGTAGAAAAGTCCTTCGTCTCCCATTGGTGCGTAGGTTTCGTATCTCCATCTTCGTACACATAGAGATTGTTACCCCATTCTACCCATAACCGTTTGGTATAATACTCCGCATTCAGGCGACCAAACCAACCTCCATCTTCTCCGACCGTACCCGCCAGCACTATATTCCAATCATCCGGATTTTTCGACATCAGATTGGCCATGGTCGTCTGGTACACACGGCCGGTAAATCCACTCTTATTGTCCCCTCCTACATCACTCAAAGTATACTTCATCACATAAACAGTACCATCCGGCAGTACCTTCATATCACGGAAATCATAGCCATCGTTTTTAACCTGCTCCGGTAAAATGATCGACTTTTTATCATGAAGATTTCCAATATTATTCCCGTTAATATTTACATAATCCAAAGAAGTTTCTTTATTTCCGAAACCATAATTTTGATAGCCCCCAATAGAAGTACTCAAGATTAAATGATTATAATTATTCAGTTTCACCTGATCCGTATTTTTCCCAATGCGGGCATACCCATTATAAGATAAACCGCCATCGCTATTGATCTTATACTGCATCAGATACCCATTATCATAATTATCGTATCCGCCCTTGAGATTGACACTGGCTGCCACATATAAATAGTCATCTTTGACCAAAAGCCCTTCCCCATGAACGCGCGTAGTCTGTATACTGCCATTCGTATCTGTATAGGTATCATACGCCTTGGCATCTATATCCCCGGTCTTTTCCTTGATATCCTTCTTTAAATCGACGGTTTTGGTTGTATCTTCTGCAATCTGATTATCCACAATGTGCGCAATACCCACTTGCCCCTGATCATAGCCCGTCGCATAAATGGTATTTCCAAACCCAGTAACAGCATGCGCATTCGGAACGGCTTTAATCACTCCTGTAGGATTGGCACCAGAAGCCCAGTCTCCATCCGCATCCATCAGGATACTTCCTTTCAGGTCTGTGACGCCATAGACGTATTGACGCAGGAAAATCTTGCTTTCCCCATCGAGCATCACAGAGAACGTAGCCGGATCCCTGTTCAAATTCTTCACCGCTCCTACCACTGGAGCCGCATCGACCTTCGTGGTCACGCGGGAACCTGTCACTCCTCCCATCTGGCTATTGGCATAATCCGATGGGATCGTTGCCATCAGATTCGCCGCCCCTACACTGGATCCCGCCATAAGGCTCCCTATCAGAGCAGTCAGGAAAGCCATCTTGCGTTTTTTATTACTCATTTTCCACATCATCTATTCCTCCTTAGAATTGATAACGGATCGACGCATAATACGTCCGTCCCTGGATAGGGAATTCCGGATTGATGTATCCCGGCACCGTGAAAGCCGTATTGCTTCGGATCTTCATCTTTGGTCCCCTGTTGAATATGTCATTACAGCCAAAAGTAAGCTGCCAGCTGTCAGCCGGTTTCCATTTCACACCGCCATTGATTGTCGTCAGTGCATTAACCGGCCGCCCTGACAAATGTGCATACTCTCCGCCTCTGGAGTCCTTACTGTAATCGGTATAATAACCGCCGGTATAATGGACTTCGCCAAATAGATCCACATGCCGATTCGGGCGATAGGTCAGTCTCGCATTTCCTTCCCACTCCGGCTGATAGGTAGCCCAGATATCAGAATAACCATAGCCCACGGCACTATTTTTCCTTTGCATATGTGTCTGCATGTAAGTGGCCCGCAAGTCCAGATCCACCTTCTTCCAGCTGAAATTGGACTGGAATTCCACGCCATGTACCTTGCCGCGGTTATCATTGAAATAAGACCAATGGTCTTTCCCTGCCCGGACCAACTGCAGCATATTGGTCGAGTCTCTCCAAAAATATGTGAGCTGCGTACTGTTATCCGCATGCAGCAGTTTTCCTTTCCAGATGGCACCTATATCAAACTGCTTTCCTTCTTCCGGAACAGGAAATACAGAATTCTGACCGCTGCCACGAGAAGCGGGCAGGATACCAGCCCCATCCCCTGCGATTTCATACATATTCAGCAAGCGGTAGTATGTCCCACCAGTCATGCGAAGCGTCAGCTGGTCATTGACCTCTTTTTTCAAAGCGAGCTGCCAGGTCACCTTGTCATCCACCTGGCTGTCTTTCGGATGCAGCCAATGGAAACGATTCTCCTGATTCACTGCAAATCGTTTCCCATCGCTGTAGCCAGTAATCTTGGACCGGTTATAGCGAAGGCTCGGCGTCAAGAACCAGGTGGACTTCCTATCTAAGGTGATCGTATCCTGCAGCTGCACATTCAAAATGTCCTGATCATATCGATTTCTTGTCTGCCCAAGGGTATTGGCTATATCAGAATCTCCCAGCACCTTATCCATCAGCGAGCCATCGATATGTAACCGTTCATGCGACATATTCATCTGGAAATCAAGCATATTACGCTCAGACACTTTGTACGTCCCATCCAGCTGGATATTGTACTTATTCGAAGTATACTTGCTCCATTCTCTTAGGGGGACTGTCGTAGCTTCCACGTCCGTCACATCATTTTTCATGATATTTTCCGCTTTATAGCTCTTCTTCTGGTGAAGATAGTCCGCCGTCCAGCCCCATTCTAACCGACCATTCTGGTTCCGATTCTGTAGCATCAGCTCTGTATTGGTTAATTTTTGCCTCCGACTATCATAGAAATAAACATCTCTCAAATCAACCCCATTATGGATGATGGCATCTGCAGCCGATCCCCCCCACAATCCGTCCGGTAAATGCCGGTCGATCTGATTCCAGGAACCTTTGACCATCCAGTTCTGGTTCTGCCACTTCACTAATGCGCTGCTATTTTTATAATCATTGTACTTACGCCAACGTTTCCCATCTTTCGCTTCTTTCAATTTCTTCTTATATTCTTCGACCTTCTTCTTATATCCTTCTAAACTCTTGCTGGTTTCCGGGTCCGTATTCAACTTTTCATTGGCGATAGTGTCTCCTACCGTTTGATCGACATAATTTCGTACAATCTCCTGCTTGATTTCAGGCGTTATAAAATCACCATGACCTTCTTTCCACTCCCGGCTGGCTTCCCCCCACCACCATTCTTCTCCGTATTCGTTTGTGAATAATTCCTGTAAAGTCTTACCATTTACAACGGTAGAGGCAATTTTATCTTTGAAGGTCAGTGCATCCTCTTGCATCGCATTAGCGAATGCATTCTTTTCTATCTTTCCTGCCAAGCTGTTTTCGCCTGTCCCTCTGACGAAGTTCAACCAATCATCCGTATTATTTTTGAAGTGATCAACTTCCTCAGGCGACAAAGAAATAATAGGCACTTTTTCCTGCCCCTGCTGATTTTTGGTGGAAGTCAAGTAATCAATACAGTCGCGATTGAAATTCGCTACCTGATTCTGAAACCCAGATAGTGCATTCTGCACTTCCGGTATATTTCTTTCCGCCGCATAATTGGTATAGGAAAAATCGTTATCACTTGACTCATAATTTCCTGCCACCAGCAAAGTACCGCTGCCCGCAGGTGCCGTATACTCCATGGAGAGACTCTTCCCGCCATAGGAGCTCTTTCCCACTTCTGCAGAAATTCCGGGTTTATCCGGTTTCTTGGTCACGATATTGATGACACCGCCGATAAAAGTTCCTCCGAAGCGTGCCGGCACATAACCGCGATACACTTCAATGCGCTCTACATTCTTGACCGGAATGGTGGAAATATCGACAGCCGCATCGCCCCCGAGGTTTGTCAGTATCCCATCCATGAAGACACCGACCTGTGCCGCGGTAGAACCTCGCACCGTGACCGTCGTATACTGCCCGTGCCCGTTCACCTCGCGCACGTGTACCCCAGGCACCGTCTTCAGCATATCCGGCAGCGTCTTCTGCTCCCCTTTGAAATCCTGAGGGCGAATCACGGTGACAGTCCCCGGAGAAAGCTTTGCTTCCCAATCTGGCCTTTTAGCCTCTACAGTAATCCCTTGCAATGTATATATGGGTCCTTCCGCCTGTTCTGGTTCGTTAGCGGACACAGACATTTGTCCCATAGAGATCATTCCTAGCAGTAAGCCAATTGTTAAGTAAGATTTCTTGGACTCCCTACGCCAAGATGAATTCCATTTCTTCATTTTCTCTAGTCCTTTCATTTTGCCCTCTTGCTCAATGAATATGGGGCATGAAATAAAATGTGCCACCTATCCTTTTATACTTTATATTCTTATTTAGTATCAACCGTATGACTATCATATAGTCAAGCCCCCTATTTATGGTTATCAAGGCTCCAACAACGAACAGGCAATAATTGTGTGCAGGATTTTGCCTAATCACACCTGCTTCTATGTGAAGGACTCTCCCCTTCCTCATAAAGAAAAAAGAGCCATGAATTTCCTTTCAAATTCACAGCTCTTTATTCTCCTAAAATAGCAGTCACACATACCAGAGAAACATTGATTTAATCATTACCAGTGTTTCCCTAGTCTTGGCTTCTAGCTCCTATTAAAAGGTAAAACGAAGTCCTACATTATAGCGCCAATCGGTCTTTAAATCGCCACCATAAGTCTTTTCCAGATACCCATAGAAATTGGCTCTGTCTCCCAGCTGGTATGTACCGCCAAACATAGCAGATACCCAAGTACCATCAAAGTCCATATGTGTCGCATTAGAAGGTTCACCTTTTGCCGTATACTGTGTATCAAAACCACCTTGGAATTCATGGAGAAGCGAAAGTTTTGCATAGATGCTGCTTCGTTCTTTCACTAAACCAAATCCAACACCGATACGTCCAATCAAACTATTAAAATCATCCTGATCGACATGCAATGCACGGCCTCCGCCATAATCACTAGCAGCATCATAAGATTTGCCAGATAATCTACCCCAAGTCAGTTCTGCTTGTGGTTCTACATAGAATCCACTATCTTTGACAAACCGTTTCCCATATTCTGCAGATAGACCATATCCATTGGTTCCATAATCGCCGTCCAGTTTATTCCCTGCATCGTTCATAATATGATACTTATTCTTGGCATGGCTAACTCTGCCAATGATATCCAAGTAAGCCCCATTTTGCATGGTCTTTGTAGCATATACATGGAAATTGGTTACATCATTATCACCAGTCCCCTTTTCATAGGTACTCTTCCCGTCGATATAGCTGACAGAAGCACCAGCTCTCCATCCTGCATTGCCTACGGCATGATCATAACCGATATGATATTCATTAAAGCGGGTACGGAAATCTGTGGTTCCTTCGTCGTAAGACATACGCCCAGCGCCCACTTTAGCCCACATACCATTTTCCTTTTCAGCATTGCCTACACGTAAATCGCCCAGCCGGCGTTCCACGTCATTATTGATAGCCCGCCAAATCATAGCTGTAGAAGCCATAGCAGATTTAGCACCACGCATCATAGCAGTTTCTTTAGGTCCATACAGGATAGCCGGATAATTCTTCGGAATCTGATAGGTACTATCCACGACACTACCCGTTCCATCGGACGTCCCATCAAACGTCAAATCAGCCAATCTCGTTTCTACTGAACCAGCAATCAGTCCTTCTGCCAAGCCTACATGTCCATTGAGATGAACTGCCGGATTTTCACTGTCAGTGGCTTCCTTATAGATCAGCTTGCCAGCCAAGTCCTTCATTACTGAAAGTACTTCTTCTTTATTGGAAGTGTCAATGCCTTCCTGACTTGTCAATAAAGTGAAATCTGCATTCTGTCCATCTGTCTGATCCGCTTTTTCGATAATAATATTTCCTTTTTGACTAAACTTGCTAGTTGCATCAGTTCCATCTTTACCTGCAGATTTGGATTCATCCCGTGCTATATAGGCTTTCATAAAGCCACTATAATTCTTAATTGTTAAATCTTTCGCACTGTCCTGAATCAGGTAACCTGTATGCGCTGCATCTTGTCCCCCGTATAAATGGGTAGCAATACTTGCTAGATCTGATTTTACAACTTCACCGGAACTCCAGATGTTATACGATTCTGGTGTATTGTTCCAAACCGCTCCATTTTGTACATAGAGATTCTGTTCACCGGTACCTCCAGTTTCCCCATCAAACCTAGAGTTTGCTGTGGTAAAGGCCAAATTCAATGTCCCCTTATTCCCATAGTAAGGAGTAGCGGTCACTGCATTACCCTTCAGTACAAAATCATTACTGCCAGCACCTTTCACAGTGCCATCATCATCGACCAGCATATTGATATCAATGCGACCCTTACCTGCCGTCCAAAGCGCATCGTAATTATCCACAGAAATACGACCACCACCCAGACGAATCCAACCGCCTCGTGCAAAAACAGCCGCATGCTTATCTGCTTCAATGTCTACGAGGCCTTTGATGTATACCGAGTTTTCTTGTGTTATATCCTTAGCTTTAGCATTCCCGTAAGTCTCAATAGTACGATAATCAAGCTGATACCCTGGTGTATCAATGCCACCACGAAGGTATACGATATGGTCTTTCAAGTTTCCTTGATCATTTTCAATGACCACATGAGCACCATTGGTAGTGCCAGCACTAGTAGAAGCACGGATGGCACTACCATAATAGTAATTAGCATTGCAAGTCAAATGAACTTCCCCTGGATTAGTAATCTTAATGGTTCCTTCACGAGCTGCCATGATAGCGGCTGTAGTCCACATCGGCTGGCTCCCTGTCGTCTTCGCTTCAGGGAATGCTTCCAAATCAACAGTCAAATTATTTCCGTGAAGATCAATGGTATAAGAAGGACCATCATCTGGTTTAGCACTCTTCCACATGCCAAAACCTTTGCTTGGCTTTTCATATTCCGTCCCATAATTGGTAATCAATCCATAATACAAACTACCTGGCCAAACGGAATCTGTAGACTTTGCTTCTCGAATAAATACATCTTGATTGAAATCATAGGTATTGGTATCTGCATTGTAAGCGTCTGCATAGGCCGTATCGATAGAAGCGTCCCCAGTGA
>JAIJLI010000655.1 GCA_022722495.1 Dialister sp.
TGAAGTCCGCCGGATAGAAGAAGAGCACACTCCACTTGCCGAGAAGATCCTTATCGGTGACTTCGATGAAATCGTTCTGCTGGAATGCATTCAGTTTGAATTCGCTAATTTTTTTACCGTTGAGAGACATTTGAGATTCCTCCTTATAAGAAATACTCTCTCGCAGAGGATTCGTATCGAACCCTTACGAAGTATATTTAACTTTCTGAATGTATTATAGCAGGTTATTCGAAAAATGTCAATATGGTATTTTGAATTTTTTCGATTTCAGGTATTTTTACCAGTGTAAGGGGCCTACAGGAAAATGACAAAGAAAAATAATTCTATGCCTCACAGATTTAGGAAAATACCGATGAAATTGCTGTTTGATTTTATGCTTTGCCTAAAAATGCTTGTGTAGTCAAACGCTGTGCTATACTTGCGTTTCCCTTACCCCTGTCACCAGTAACGCCTGCTCTCGCGCCTTCTCCACCGCTTCGGCGAACGTATTCCCGAAAAGTTCATGCGTCACATAGTCCGGTTCGATAGCCTCGACGATCTCTCTGGCGGCTCTCGTTTGAAACGGATCATGATGATCCAAAGAACATATATGACGCATCATGACCTGATTCGTCAGCGGAACCGGCATTTCCCTCCTGAACTCACGGATATATGCTCCGGAAAGAGAGCAGGAGAGATGAATACCTTTCACGAGCGCTCTCATTTCCCCCAGCTGCTTCATGCTTTCCCTGATATAGAGCGCGGCCTCTTTTTCGCTTGTCAGATCCGGATTCGTGATCATGAAATGTCCGCTGTCAAACATAAGGCCTGTATGAGCGGGATCATCCAGTCTTGTGAAAAAGTATTCCACCTTCTCTGGTTCAAGCCGGTAAAGCCCTGGCCAGAAGATATTTTCAAAGAGAATGAATACCCCGTCCGGGATCAGATCGCGGAAAGACTGATAGAGCTCTGCCGTCACTGCCAGAACTTCTTCATCGGTATGGCGGAAGCGCCAGGAAAAGGCCTCTTCAGGCGTACTCTCCTGCACATGCCAGACCAGATAGCGGGGCTTCTCAGCCAGTGCTGCACGGATATTCGCACGGATGACCTGTATCCAGCCTTCTCTATCCTCTGCACCATACATTTGGCGTATATTTTCCTGATTTGTAAAAATTTCAAACAGATGATCCTTATCCCCTTCATAGAAATCCATCCAATAGGGCCAGTACCTGAGATGCGTCCCCACAGTGATTTGCAAAAATGGCGGACTCCCCGCCTGACTGCCATATATGAGGTTTTCCACCCCATCCAGACCTTCCGCATGGATAAGACGCGAGATCTCCTCCTCCCGGTCACCCGGCATACGATAGTAGCTGATCAGTTGTTT
>JAIJLI010000656.1 GCA_022722495.1 Dialister sp.
GTAGCGGTTCCGAGCACCGGAGGGCGGTTACATCCTCTCGTTCCTGAGGAAAGAGAGGCTTGGTGAGAAAGGTGGAGCCTTCTTTAATGGTAAAGAAGGACGGGATGATTTTAGAAAAAAATTAGATGATTTTAGAAATCAAAATCATATTATTCCACTGTCACACTCTTCGCCAGATTTCTCGGCATATCCACATCCAGTCCCTTATCCACAGCCACATAGTAAGCAAGCAGCTGCAGTGGAACCACGCTCAACAGCGGAACCAGCGCATTCAGGGTTCTTGGAATCTCCAGTACATTATCCGCAATCTTCTTCACCTGCTGGTCACCCTCAGTCACCACGGCAAGGATACGGCCGTTTCTCGACTTCACCTCCTGCATGTTCGAAATAATCTTCTCATATAGCTGATGATGGGTTGCGAGGAACACAATCGGCATATCCTGGTCTACCAGGGCGATAGGACCATGCTTCATCTCGGCAGCAGGATAACCCTCAGCATGAATATAGCTGATTTCCTTCAGCTTCAAGGCACCCTCCATCGCCACAGGATAGTTCACACCACGACCCAGATACAGGAAGTTATGCGCATAGGTAAACATTCGGGAAATATCCTTGATCATCGGAGCCTGCTCCAATACCTTCTCCATCTTCCGCGGAATCTCAGAAAGTTCCTCTATCATCTGATAATAATCAGCATTGTTCAAGGTTCCCTGCTCATGACCCAAGGCCAGGGCTAGAAGTGTAAGAACCGTCACCTGACCGGTGAATGCCTTCGTACTTGCCACACCAATCTCCGGACCCACATGGATATAGATACCCGTATCCGTTTCACGGGCTATGGAAGAACCCACACCATTCACGATACCAAAAATCAGCGCACCCTTCTCCTTCGCCAGCTTAATCGCAGCCAAGGTATCCGCCGTCTCACCACTCTGGCTGATTGCAATCACCACATCCTCAGGTTCAATCACAGGATCACCATATCTGAACTCACTGGCATACGCTACCTCCACTCTCTTGCGGCACATCTTCTCAATCAGCTGCTTACCGATCAGTCCGGCATGCCAGCTGGTACCGCACGCCACGATGATGATATGCTTTGCCTGAACCAGTCTGTCACGATAATCACGAAGGGCAGAAAGAACGATACGGTTGTTCTCTGGATGCTCCTTTTCAGCAAAGAGACGACCGCTCATGCAATCCTTCAGACAGTTTGGCTGGTCATAAATTTCCTTCAGCATAAAGTGATCAAAACCACCCTTGCTCAGTTTGCTGATGTCCAGATCCACGGCCTTGATATCGTAATGACATGCCGTATGCTCCACGATAGGAGTCGCATCACTGGCGATACATTAAGAACGCAACC
>JAIJLI010000657.1 GCA_022722495.1 Dialister sp.
CTCGTGAGATCTCACGAGTCTTTTTTATTGCCCAGTCGCCAGCGACTATTTGATCGTCACACCCTTGGTATCCTTGATGAAGAAAAGGACATTGAGTGCTGCCGCGAGGTACACGCAGGACAGCAGAGCGAAAGCCGCAGAGAAGCCATTCGTCTGTGCCAGCGCACCAATAATCGCCGGGGCAAAACCGCCGACCGCACGGCCCGTATTGAAGATGAAATTCTGCGCCGTCGAGCGCGCATCCGTCGTATAGTTTTCAGAAAGCAGCGTACCATAGCCGGCCATCATGCCGTTGCAGAAGAAGCCGAGCATCGCACCGCCGAAGAGCAAGAGGAGCGGCGTTCCCAGATTGACATACACATACACCATCGCTGCTGCGCACACGTAGAAGAGCAGGTACGGTTTCTTACGGCCGAAACGGTCCGAGAGATAACCGAAAACATAAATGCCTGCGATCATACCGATGACCGTGACAACCATCCAGCCGGACATCGACTTTGTAGAAAGGCCGTGCTCCTTCAGAAGGATCATCGGCAGCCACACCATAATGCCGTAATAGCCGAAATTCTGCACACTCGTCATGATGGTGAGAGAAATCGTAGTCATCGTCTTCGACGGGCTGGAGAACAGATGCGCGAGAGGGAACTTGCTTACTTCCGCGAGCTCTTCCTCTTCTTCCGCCGTCAGCGTCTCTCCAGCCGCCTTTCTTGCCTTCAGCTGCTTCTTCAACTCTTTGCGCTTCAGCCACATCGGTGGTTCCTTCAAGCCATGGCGCGCCCATGCCGCCAGCAGCGCCGGGATAACGCCCACAAGGAAAAGGCCTCTCCATCCGTAATCAGGAAGAACGACAGCCGCCAGGATCGCAGCGAGTACAGCCCCCGCCTGCCAGCCCATCGCCACGCCCGCCGTAGCACGCGCGCGCTTTGCTGCCGGCCAGGTCTCCGTGACCAGCGTCATGCCGATCCCGTATTCCCCGCCAAGGCCGAGCCCTGCCAGGAAACGAAGGATATTGAGATGCATGACATTGTCTGCAAAAGCGCAGGCACCGGTGAAGATCGAGAAAATGATGATGGTCAGTGCAAAGGTATGCACACGGCCGAAGTAATCAGCAAAGACCCCGAAGAGATATCCGCCAAGGACCGTACCGATCAGCGTGTACGTCGCGATGAGCCCGCCCTCCCCGAGCGTCAGGCCAAACTCTGCAACGATCGCTGCCATGGCAAAGGACAGGATCAAAACATCCAGGCCATCCATCGCATACCCGACGATCGAAGCCCACATGACCTTCCATCGTTCCTTCCGGGTGACGCCAGTTTCCTCAAATTCCAATTCTTCCAAAGATTTTTCCGACATAATACCTCCCCT
>JAIJLI010000658.1 GCA_022722495.1 Dialister sp.
CTAAAAAAAGGCGGCGAAGCCGCCACGAGAGCCCTGAACCTTGAACCAAATGAAAGCAAAGTAAAAAGGGGCTGTGAAGAAATGAGGATTCATTTCTTCACAGCCCCTTTCCTTATTTCAATTTCTCAAGCTCCATCATAGCCTTGTACACCATATCGAAGGTGATATCATACGGCTTCACACGCATATCCTTCGTGTGCAGGCAATTCTCTACCAGCTCATCCGGATGCGCAGGATCGATGCCGATGTCAGCCAGGCAATGCGGAAGACCGATGGACTTGGCAAAGCGGTAGATCTTATCCCGTTCTTCGATCTGTCCATCCATCGTCAGCATGACCTGCAGGCCGTAATTCACGACCGCACCGTGCAGATGATTTCCCTTGTGCGGCGTGCGGGTATGGCTGTTGTAGATCGCATGCGCCAGGCTCGAGTCCAGATCATCCTCGATGCATACAGACGCCATCCCCGGCGCCACGATGATAGAAAGGATCGCCGGCTCCAGTGCATCCGTCACGATGCCCTTGTCCACCGCTTCGAGCGCCGCCTTGCCATACTTCAGGATGCCGGGCGCTACATTCTGCGCGTTCCTGACGCCCGTCTCCTGCACCCATGTGAGATCCATACCGCGCGCGGAGAACGGCACCTCGTACTGCTTCGCCAGCGCATCACCGAGACCGGCCCAGAAATATTCACGAGGCGAATGTGCGATGACCTCCGTATTGATGAACGTGTGATAGGCATTGCGGTCGCGATAGATCGAACCCTTGAAGCTGTGATCCGGATGGTACATGATGCAGACCGCCGTGACGGACGCACAGTTCGACGCAAGAGTCGGGAACGTGAAGAGCGGCTTCTTCAGAAGATGCGTCGCCCACTTCGCCGTATCCGTCGCACGGCCGCCGCCGACTGCAAAGACCATGTCCGCCTTGCGGATCTCCGGGATCCTCGTCAGCGCCTCTGCATTTTCAAAAGTCGCGTCATCCCCGTACTGGAAGCTGCCGAGAAGCTCGATCTTCCCTTCGATCGCCTTGCGGATCAGCGGCTCCGCCGCCGCTCTCGACTTCTCACCGCCCACAATGACCGCCGTCTTGCCATAGTCCAGGCAGATATCCGGGATGGCATCATATGCATCGACCCCGATCGTGAAATGAGGGAAAAATGTACTTTTCATAGGAGTTCCTTCCTTTATACTCATAGGTAAAATTTTATGTGAACTATTATAAGCAGGAAGGGCGAGAGATGCAAGAGAGGAGGCAAGGATTCCAGTGGCGGCTTCGCCGCATTTTAGATGACGGTATTCCCGTATCGTCAGCCTTCCCCTCGAGGGGAAGGTGCCCCGAAGGGGCGGATAGGGCACTGACGGT
>JAIJLI010000659.1 GCA_022722495.1 Dialister sp.
CATTTGAGTAGGCCTTTCCTTGGTGATCCATGGACAGGCGGGGAAGGCAATGCCATTCGGCCAAGACGATCATCAACGATGAAGGGGAGGGAGCGTGCTTTCGCTTCACTTGCCATCATTTCGGATCAAGGGTTGTCCCCTCTCATCCCATCCATTTATGCTATACTAGAGACAAATACACAGGAAAGGCGGAAGCTCTCATGCATTGGGATACAGATGATATTCACACCATTCATTGCTTCGGCGACAGCCTGACGGCAGGCTACGGCGCAGTCCCGGGCGCGGGCTGGGTGGAGGTGGTCGCAAAGCGCCATCCGGAGATAAACTGGACCAATCACGCGAGCCTCGGCGCACTCACAGAAGACATTCTGGACGCACTGGAAGGCACTGCCGCACTCACATCCGGCCAAGAAGGCTTCTTCTTCATGGGTGGAACGAATGATATCCTCTGCGGTTTTCGTCTCTCCTCTCTGGAGGGGCGCCTGACAGAGAGGCTGTCACGGATCTCCGGAAAGGTGCCGCTCACGATCGGCATCCCGCCGCTTGCGACGAAGGAGAGCATCTGGAGCGGATGGCAGAGCGAAGCTGTCTATGAAAGGAATCAGTTGGATCTTGCAGCATATGGAGATTTCTTACGAGAGCTTGCAAAGGAGAGCAACGTGTGCCTGATCGATTTTTCCCATGCGTTCCCTCTGGAGGATGCATGGTACTATGATGGTCTCCATCCGAATGAGAAGGGGTATGAGCGCTTCGCAGATATGGCAGAGGCAGCTTGGAGGATCAAAGAGAGCTAGAAAGGAAAAGACAGGATGAATGATAGAGAAGAACGAAAAAGGGAACTTATGAAGCAGCGCGTCTTTACATGGGAAGAAGCGGAAGCGCAGATCGCAGCATGGAAAGCGCGGGGCGAGATCGTCGTATTTACGAATGGATGCTTTGACATGCTCCATCGCGGGCACATCACCTATCTCGCGCAGGCGGCCTCTCTCGGGGATCACCTGATCGTGGGGCTGAATTCGGATGCATCGGTGAAGCGGCTCAAAGGAGAGTCGCGCCCAGTGAATGGAGAAAATGACCGTGCGCTCATGCTCTCTGCCCTTCGCAGCGTGGACGGCGTTGTGATCTTTGGGGAGGACACCCCGACCGAGCTCCTGTCTCATCTGAAGCCGGATATCCTTGTCAAAGGCGGGGACTACAAGGTGGAAGAAGTCGCCGGAAGAGAGTACGCCGGGCGCGTGGAGATCCTCTCCTTCGTCGATGGATACTCGACGACGAAATTGATCGAGAAGATCAGGAAGTGAGTAGAGGTGACCAGGAACTAGGGATTGGGCATCTAACATCAGAAGTCTGATGTCTAACGTCT
>JAIJLI010000051.1 GCA_022722495.1 Dialister sp.
AGCGGTATAGCGTGCTATGTTGAATAGTCCGATGCTATCGATATTCCAACACTTTCATGCAATACCGCTACGTAGCCCCCTCACCCCATCGGGGAGCTCCCCCGATGGGGAGCCAAGAACGTTCTGCCGCTTAACTTAATAGCATTACCCCTCTAGGGGAAGGTGCCCGAAAGGGGCGGATAGGGTGACTATGACATGAAAGACAGCTGGGATAAGGTTTTCCCGGTCGCTCCTATGAGAGCTGAAAGTCCCCCGCGGCAGATGGAACGCAAAAATGAGATGATCGTTATTTCACATCTCCTTTTGCGTGTCAGAAAGCGGTTTTCCTTATGCGTGACGGCTCCGCTGATTTGCGCCTTTATGTTATAATCGAAGGTGGAAAAGTAACGAAAGGGAGAGACGAAATGGAGATCGCTCGTAAGTTTTACATCATGACAGCCAGCATAGGGACGGGGCACAGCCAGGCGGCGCGTGCCATCGCGGAAGCGATCCAGCGCACGCATCCATCGGACTCGGTGCAGGTTCTTGACTTCGTATCGAGCAATCTTTTCTCCATCGATCACATCATCAAGGATGGCTATCTCAAAATGATCGACGTCTTTCCGGAGATGTATGACCATCTCTACAGTGATTCGCAGATGAGCCGCTTCGGGCAGTTCTCGCAGAAGATGCTGTCTCTTTCCTTTAAACGCAGAATGAAGAATCTCATCATGGCCACGAAGCCGGATGCGATGATCTTCACGCATCCTTTCCCGGCAGGGGCAGCAGACCTTTTGAAGGCGGAGGGCTCGATCTCGATCCCGCTGCTCGGCGTGATCACGGATTTCGATATCCACCAGCTTTGGATCGACCGCTATCTTGACGGGTATTGTGTCGCGACGCCGGATCTGAAGGACCTGCTGGAGACGTATGATATCGATGGCAGCCGCATCCATGTGACAGGTATCCCGGTGCGCCGTGCTTTTTACGAGAAAGCGAAGGAGAGAGAGGCCTTTGAAAAGGGGACGGTACTCGTCATGGGCGGTGGTCTCGGGCTCGGTAATGTCGTGGATAATATCGCTCGTCTCGATGAAGTGGAAGAGATCTCGAAATTCATCGTCGTGACCGGGAAGAATATCAGTCTCTACGAAAAAGTGGCTGCTCTTGCCGAGAAGCTAAAGCATCCCGTGGAGCTTCACAGCTATACAAATAAAGTGGCGGAGATGATGGCAAGGAGCGAGATCCTTGTGACAAAGCCGGGCGCACTTACGTGTACAGAGGCGATGGTGATGCATCTGCCCATGGTGCTGGTCAATACGCTGCCCGGACAGGAGCGTGCGAATGCCATGCATATGAAGAACCTTGGCTGCGCGGAATGGGTGAAGCGGGGAGAACTCGCAGACTCGGTACGCGCTATCCTTCGTGACCTGCTCGTTCGGAAGAAAATGGCAGATGCCTGCAGCGTTGCTCCGAGCGGTAGTGCGGATCAGGTGGCGAAGGTATTATACGATTTGGCAAGAAAGCAGTGACGGATGACCGGTAGCATTGACTGCTTTTCGCTGCTTCACTGCTCTCAATTCTGAAAGATGTGATACACATGGACTCTTTATTCGACATGTCCCCTGAGGCGGGAAAGCGGTATGCCCCCTTGGCGGATCGCATGCGCCCCAGGCGGCTTGAAGACATCGTCGGACAGGATGCTGCCGTTGGACGGCAATCTTTTCTTTATCGCATGATAGAGCGGGATACGATCCCATCTCTCCTTCTTTTTGGCCCGCCGGGATGTGGGAAGACGACGATCGCATCGGTCATTGCGGAAATGACAAAGAGCTGCTTCATCAAGGTGAATGCGACCTCGAGCGGGATCAAAGAGATCCGGGATGTCGTTTCCAAAGCGAAAGAAGAACTCTCGTACTACCAGCGTCGGACGATCGTTTTCATTGATGAAATCCACCGTTTCAATAAGGGGCAGCAGGATGTGCTTCTGCCCTATGTGGAGGATGGGACATTCATCCTCATCGGTGCGACGACGGAGAATCCCTATTTTGAGATCAACGGGCCGCTGCTATCACGTATGCGGCTGATCCATCTGAAGCGACTGACTGATGAAGCGATCGTCTCGGTGCTTCATCGCGCGCTCGATGATGAAAAGTATGGGCTGGCGATTCATCGCTATACGGCAAAACCGGAGGCGCTTACTCTTATTGCTGCCTATGCCTCCGGGGATACGCGCGTCGCGCTGAATCTCTTGGAGCAGTCGACATCCATGCTGATGGACGGAGGCTCTCTGACAGAAAAGGAGATCGGCGAGGTGGCAGGTGTTCAGATCTCCAGCTATGATAAGCAGGGGGACTACCATTACAATATCGTCTCTGCCTTCATCAAGAGCATGCGAGGGAGCGATCCTGATGCAGCGCTGCACTATCTGGCGCGTATGATCGACGGAGGAGAGAAGACGTCCTTCATTTCAAGGCGCATCATGATCTGTGCGGCGGAAGATGTAGGCCTTGCAGATCCGCGGGCGCTGCAGGTGGCGGTATCAGCGGCGCAGGCAGCAGAAATGGTCGGTTTTCCTGAGTCGCAGATCATCCTTGCGGAAGCCGTGCTCTATATTTGTCTGGCGCCGAAGAGCAACAGTGCCTGCTCTGGCATTTTTGCCGCTGAAGGGGAGGAAAAGACAAGGAAGGACTGGTCCATCCCGCCTCATCTCATGGACTCGCACTACAGCGGAGCGAAGAAGATGGGGCTTGGCATCGGATATAAATATCCTCACGATTTCGGCGGATGGGTAGAGCAGCAGTATCTTCCCGATGAGCTCGTAGGACACCAGTACTACAAGCCCCGCCTGCTCGGGCAGGAGGGCGACATGGTGCGCGCCTGGTGGGCGAGAAGAAAGGGAAGTAAGTGACTGATAGCTGGGGATTCGGAACCTCGAGTGACTAATGACTTGAATACTGCTTTGGGGCATCACCATCATTTATACTCCGCGGCGCTTAGGGAAACACTGATTCTGCGATTGAATCAGCGTTTCCCTAGATTCTTCGACTCAGTTCTCCTGGTTCAGATAAGTTAACATACGACGTTTTTCTCCGCTCAGGATGACGAAATGCGCCGCACCACCCCGCTGAACCCATAGAACCCGCCCCCTCTTTCCCATGCAAGCAAAGGGCAGCACGCCCCACGGGCTAACCCTGAACCTAATAAAGGAGATATAACCATTTATCCATGAAAAAGAAGACAGCAAGCCGGAGACGGACGACGAGAGTGCAGAAGAGCGAGGAGAAGAGCTATGAGATCACAGGTGTGATCCTCTTCCTCTTCGGCCTTTTCATTCTCTTTAGTCTTTTTAGCGACAGTACCGGTTTTTTCGGAGATATTACGAATAAAGGCAGCCATTTCCTCTTCGGATTCGGCGCGCCTTTCTGCGCCCTTTTGATGATGTTTTTCGGTGGGCGCTATGCCGTGACATCGAAAGGAATTTCCTGGGACAGGCGCGTTGCGCTGGTCATCCTGCTAGTGCTGCTCCTCTTCATGGCGGTGCATCATTTTCTGGTTCCTTTTGGAAGAGAAATGGATATCCAGTCGATCCTCACCTATGGCGGGATCGTCGGGGCGGGATTCTGCGTCTTTTTCCATGATGCGATGGGATACTGGGGGACGACGCTGGTGCTCCTCGGAGCCATTGTGATCGATGTGCTTTTGCTGACGCACTGGTCGCTTTCGCGTGGCGCGCAGAAAGTGGGCTCGAAGGCGCAGGTGCTCGGAAAGAAAACAGGCGAGAAGATCGAAGCCGCAGCCACGCGGCTCAGGGAAAAGAAAGCGGCGCTGGATGCTGCGAGAAGTGCTGCTCGGCTGGAAGTACTTGATGATAAGCCGACGGAGTTCATTTACAAGAAGAATGAAGAAAATGCGGCAGAATCGCCGGATGAGGAACTGCCGGCAGAAGATATGGCGGTCCCAGCGCAGATGCCGGATGCGGAAGAGCCACCGATTTCCTTAGAAGAACCTATAGAAGAACCTGCCCCAGAAGCGGATAAAGAAGCACAGGAAGAGCCGTGGACGCCAGAGGAGCCGGTCAAGGACATGGAAGAGCCGCCGATACCGCCGCTGCCGGAAGCGGCGGATGAAGTGGCAGAAGAACCGCTGAAAGAACCAGCTGAAGAGCTGGCCGGGGAAGAGAAGCCGGAGGAGGACATTCATCCGATACCGCCAGCGCCCGTCTCAGCAGACCCGGCTCATCCCGCACCAGCTGCGGAAACGGGGCCGGTGTATCAGTTTCCTCTGCTCTCGCTTCTTCATGCGGGAACGGGTGCGGGACAGGGAGAGGCAGATGCAGGACAGAAGGCGGCACTCATCGAGTCGACGCTTGCCAGCTTCGGAGTCCGGGCGAAGGTGGTCCACTACAGCGTGGGGCCGACGGTGACGCGCTTCGAACTCAAGCCGGAAATGGGCGTCCGCGTGAGCAAGATCGAAGGACTTTCGAATGAGCTCGCCATGGCACTTGAGGCGACACATATCCGCATCGAAGCCCCGATCCCCGGAAAATCTGCGGTCGGCATCGAGATCCCGAATACGAAGGCGGCCTCTGTGCCGCTTCATGATGTGCTTGCCAGCGATGCCTTTCAGCATGGCAAGGGCCACATCCTTGTGGCCTTGGGAAAGGACATCACAGGGAAGACAGTCGTGACCGATCTGGCGAAAGCACCGCATCTTCTGATCGCAGGCTCGACCGGCAGCGGCAAGAGCGTGTGCATCAATTCCATCATCACAAGCATCATTTATCATAGCCGCCCGGATGAGGTGAAGCTCATGCTCATCGACCCCAAGGTGGTCGAGCTGTCTGTCTATAATGGCATCCCGCATCTGCGCACGGAAGTCGTGACGGATATGAAGAAGGCGCAGGGCACATTGAATTGGGCTGTCCGTGAAATGGAGGCTCGTTACCAGCTCTTTGCCGGGGCGAAGGTGCGAAATATCGAAGGGTATAATAAGCTGTATCCTGACAAAAAGATGCCCTATATTTTATTGATCGTCGATGAATTTGCCGACCTCATGAACGTCGCGGCCAAAGAAGTCGAAGTCCTGATCCAGCGTCTGACGCAGAAGGCGCGTGCCGCAGGCATCCATCTGATCCTTGCGACGCAGAGACCGTCAGCCGATGTCATCACCGGCGTGATCAAATCAAACATTCCGAGCCGTATCGCATTCATGGTCGAGTCGGGCCTCAATTCCCGCATCATTCTGGATGAGGGCGGTGCAGAATCGCTGCTCGGCAAGGGCGATATGCTCTTCAAGCAGGCGGGAGCGCTCAGTACTGTCCGTATCCAGGGGGCGTTCATCTCGGACGAAGAGGTCGAGGATGTGGTGAACTATGTCAGGGCGGAATGCATCCGTCAGGAAAGCCATGTCGTCTATGAGCCGATCGATCTTTCTATCCCGGAAAAAACAGAGAAAGAGGACGAAATGGTCGAAGAGCAGGATGATCTCATGTCGGAGGCTTCGGAATGGGTGCTCGATACGAAGCGTGCTTCTGTCTCCGCTCTCCAGCGCCGATTCCGCATCGGGTATACCCGGGCCGGCCGTCTCATGGATACCATGGAGCGCCTCGGTATCGTAGGCCCTGCGGAAGGGGCAAAGCCAAGAGATATTCTTGTCGATAAGGAGCAGCTTTCTGATATTCTTGCAGGCGGGAAGAAGGAAGAGCCTTCGGACTAGGAATCGGTCTTCACCTGTATGATGTTTTCTGAAAAGAGCGCCATACTTGTGACTGCGGATCGGGGACCAGCTGCACCTTTCCTCCGCTTCTCTGATAGAGCCTGTATCGAAATGAGGTGATCCATTTTGAAACGTCTATGCTCCGTCTTACTGTTTCTCCTGCTGGCAGGCGGTGCTTTTTTGGGGATTCTCCGCTATGCGAAGAATCTGGAAGCAGAGCGGCGCCAGGAACAGCATCCTGTGAGCAAAGTCGTCGTGCTGACAGATCTTTCACCGGATGTGCTGGATCCGGTGAAAGACGCTTTTTATAAAGAACAGGGGCTTGCTGTAGAGATCTCCTATGTATCTGGCGCAGATCTATTAAAGAAGACCTCTGCTGAGGAAAAGGCAGCGGATGTGGTGATCACCAGTCAGGATATCCTGATGCGGATGAAAGAGAACGGACAGCTCGCAGCCTATTCATCCTCGCGTACGGATACGGCGCTGAATCTTTTCAAGGATGAAGAGGCGTATTGGACAGGCCTTTGGGTGGATCCCATCGTGTTTGCGGTGAATCCGGATTTTCTTAAGAAGCAGAAGCCATTTTCCTATACGTGGGCAGAGGTCTTCACGAGGGAAGAGGCACAGCTTTCGATGACGGACTTCATCGCCGCTGACATGTCGAAGGATCTCCTGATGTGTCTCATCGAGCACTTCGGGCCAGACTATGCGATGGAACTCTTGGGCAAGGCGCAGCAGCATCTTGTACAATATGGGAAGTATCTCTCTACGCCGTCCCGTATGGCGGCGATGGGAAAGTGCGACATCGGGATCTCCGGGCTGAATGAAGTCCTTCGCACAAAGCGGGAGAAAATGCCTGTCATGATCATTTATCCGGAGGATGGCGCTCCCTGGTACCTCTATGGGACAGGGCTTCTGGCAGAAAGCGCACATCCTGAGCGGGGCGAGCGCCTGATAGACTGGCTTCTGGACTCGGCGAAATATAAAAGCATCATGGAAAAGAACGGGAACTACTTCATCTATGTGAATGATGATGCGGCAGAGCCAGATGCGGCCGGCAATGAACTCGTTTTTTGGGAATTAGAAAAAAGATATCTGGATGAAGGCAGAAAGGATCTGCTGAATCTATGGGGAGAAAAAGTACGATTTGGAGGAACAAAGAAGTGACGAAGAAATTAGGATTTATCAGTCTGGGCTGCTCGAAGAACCTGGTCGATACGGAAATGATGGTGGGCATTATGGAGAAGGCCGGCTATGAACTGACCGAAGATCTGGCAGAAGCGCATGTCATCATTATCAATACCTGCACATTCATCGATCCAGCCAAGGAAGAGTCGATCCAGACGATTTTGGAAACGGCGGAATACAAGAAAACAGGTGTCTGTGAACGTCTTGTGGCTGCCGGCTGCCTCTCACAGCAGTACAAGGAAGCGCTTGCGAGGGAGATCCCGGAAGTCGATATTTTCATCGGTACAGACTCCTGGCAGGATATTCTGGATGCCGTGAATGAATCCTATGCCAATGGCGGAGAAAAGGTGTTTAAATTCGGCACCATTCCCTGCGCGAATGAAGAGCTGATCCCGCGTGCCTCGCTGACGCCGAAATATACCGCCTATGTGAAGATCGCTGAAGGCTGCAGCAATGGCTGCACGTTCTGCTACATCCCCTACGTACGTGGGCCGATGAGAAGCCGCCCGATCTCTTCCATCGTCCATGAAGTGAGACGTCTGGCAGCTGAAGGGGTGCGTGAATTCAACCTCATCGCGCAGGATCTTTCCTGCTACGGACGCGACCTCGGGACGAATCTCGCAAGCCTCCTTCGTGAGCTCGTCAAGATCGAGGGTGTGAAGTGGATCCGTCTTTTCTATCTCTATCCGACATACTTTGATGATGAACTCTTGCACGTCATCCTGCACGAAGATAAGATCTGCAAGTACGTGGATATCCCGCTCCAGCATATCAGCAATGCCGTGCTCACCCGTATGCACCGCCGCGATTCCTCGGAGAGCATCTATGCTCTTCTTCGCAAGCTCCGCGCTGCCAGACCGCGCATGACCATCCGCACGACGCTCATGGTCGGATTCCCGGGAGAGACAGAGGCTGATTTTCAGGAGCTCTGTGACTTCATTCGAGAGATCAAATTCGACGATATGGGGGCCTTTACATTCTCCCCGCAGGATGGTACGCCTGCGGCGCGCATGACAGATCAGATCGATGAAGGGGTGAAGGAAGACCGCTACCATCAGCTGATGGCGATCCAGGCCGGGATTTCGGAAGAAAACAATGAACGCCTCATTGATACCGACGCGGAAGTCCTCGTCGAGGAAATCATCGAGGATGGCGAGGGACATAGACAGGCTAAGGGCCGTACGTCCTATCAGGCACCCGAAGTCGATGGGAATGTGTATATCGACAACCCGGGAGATCTGAAACCCGGCGATTTCGTGAATGTCCATATCATCGACGGATATGCGTATGATCTGATCGCAGAAGTGAAGGAATAAAAGATTCAAGGTTCAGGTGTATGGGTTCAAGGCTCTCGTGGCGGCTTCGCCGCCAATAGTTAGGCAGGGCGATGCCCGAAAGCAGCATGCAAGCCACCAGCCGCCGGTCACTTTTACCCTGATCCCTTTTCTTCCTACAGCCCATCAAGGAGAATATGCATGATCACTGAAATCATTACCACTGGCACCGAGCTCCTGCTAGGGGAGATCGATAACGAAAACAGTCGTTATCTGGCGGAGCTCATGAATGAACATGGATTCACTGTCGCCTTTATGACGACGGTGGGGGATAATCCGGAGCGGATGAGAGCAGCCTTTGCTACGGCACTCTCCCGAGCAGATCTTGTCATCACCTCGGGCGGCCTTGGCTCAACGCAGGGAGACATCACGAAAAGGATCGGAGCCGAGGTACTTGGACTTCCCTATGTTCTCTTTCCGGAAGAGGCAGCGCGTCTTGCTGCGTACTACAAAGAAAAGGGACGCCCGTATCTATCCTCTTTATCGCGCCAGGCGTGGTTTGCTGAAGGCGCGGAGCTCCTCAGGAATGAAGCCGGCTCTGCCAGCGGCTCTCTCCTTTCGCATCACGGGAAACTTCTGGTACACCTTCCCGGACCTCCTTTTGAGATGAAGCGGATGGCAGAAAAACACATGCTCCCCTCACTCAAAAAACGGTTGGGAGAGATGGGGACGATCCGCTCCATGATCCTGCCGATCCCCGGCAGGACGGAGGCGGAGATCGAAGAGACCATCATGGACCTCATCCTGACGCAGGGAAATCCCACCATCGCCCTTCTTGCACGACCGGGGTATATCGCCCTTCGTGTGACGGCGAAAGCGGAAACGGCAGAGGCAGCCTATGCGCTGATGTCGCCGCTGGTGACAGAGCTCAGGAAGCGACTTCCCGTAGCTGACTATCACATCGAGCAGCATGTGCGGGAAGACCTCGTGGTTCTTCTGGAGAAGACGCATCTTTCCATAAGCGCTGCCGAGTCCTGCACTGGCGGTCTCATCGGAAAGCTGATGACGGATCTTCCGGGCAGCTCTGCTTATTTCAAAGGAAGCGCGGTCACATACTGGAATGAGGCCAAAGAAAATGTGCTGGGGGTCTCTTCGGAGACTCTTTCCCGCTATACGGCAGTCAGCGGAGAAACGGCAAAAGAGATGGCAGAGGGCAGCCGCCGCCTGTATGCATCAGACATTGCAGTCTCGACGACAGGCTACGCAGGTCCCGGAAGGGGGGAACGCGGCGAGCCTTCCGGCACCGTCTTCCTCGCTGTCTCCGGCACATATGGTACAGAGGTATATGAAGAACATTTCCTTGGCTCACGGAAGAGTGTCCGCTATGCTGCCGCAGAGAAAGCGATGTACTATGTGATGGAGTACATCAGGAAACGGATGGGGAAGTAAGCAGCAGGTGCTTTCCCCGCGCAGCAAAAAAGACACACTCTCTTTTTGATCAGCCCCTGTCAAGTTTATAAAGGAGAATATGGATGAAGCTGTTTTTATGTTCGCACTTTTCAAGTGTAGGAAGTTTGATAAAAGAAGAAATTGATAACAAAAAAGTCGCATTT
>JAIJLI010000660.1 GCA_022722495.1 Dialister sp.
CAATGGTAGCGACAATAAGAGAGGCGATATTCGCCTTGTAGTCAAAAGCAATGACATCCATGACATCGATGCCCGCGATCTTTGCGACAAAGGGGTTATGTGCGAGGCCCGGATTCAGCATACTGCCATAGGTACCGCACTTGACAGCCGCTGCAGCGAGAGCCGGCCCGACGCCCGCTGCCATCAGGAGCGGGATGAAGATCGCACCGGCGGCAGCCGCTGTACCTGCGGCACTCGGCAGTGCGATATTGACCAGATACGTACAGATGACGACACCCGGAATGAGGAAAAAACGAACCTTGGAGATCACAGACGCCATCGCATTGATCAAGTGCTTGTCACAGCCTGTGAATCGGACGACCATCGCAAACCCCATGACAGAGCACACTGCCTGGATCAGACCGCTGTTCGTCATGCTCTTGGCGAAAGCATTCAAAGGAGACATCGGCGCCCCACCGATACATGCCATCAGGATCCCTGCCCCGATCAAGGTCACGCGGGCATCGTACCCCTTGATCAATGCATAAATTACCAGACACACGATGATACCGCCGGCGGCCAGCATAAGACTTACCATTTCTAAAAAAAACACATCCTTCCTGAATGATTCAGGACTTTCTCCCAATAAAAAGTCCTCTGGATAAACCAGAACTCAGCTCCCCAGAAAAGCATGTCGTTCTTTGTACTATTATAATAGGGACATGTATCATGTCAATAAAAAATATACTATTTTTATACGGAGCTAACGCACACAGACCTTAGGGAAACGCTGATTCAATAACTTCCGTCAATACCATTTGACGAGAAAAACAAAACATACTATAGTAAAGAAATCAAAGAAAGGAGAAAATATCCATGATTTCCTTAGAAAGACTAGAAGCAGCATTTGCTCATATGAAAACCATCACCGCGCCGGGAAACGGCATTCATCGCCTGGCTTTTTCCGATGCGGACTGGGCAGGGCGTCAGTACCTAATCGACCTGATGAAGGATGCGGGTCTCACTATCCGCATCGATGCTTTTGGCAATGTGATCGGCCATTATACAGGAACCAATGAAGATCTTCCTGCCATCATGTGCGGCTCTCATGGGGACAGTGTCCCCGAAGGAGGAAACTATGACGGCGTCTTCGGCATACTGACAGCCATTGAAACGATCCGCTCGATGCAGGAGGACCACTTCCGCCCCGACCATCCGATCGAAGTCGTACTCTTTATGTGTGAGGAATCAAGCCGCTTTGGCGCCGCCACATTAGGAAGCCGCGCTATGCGGGGCGAGCTTTCCGCAAAGGATCTGGATACACTGAAAGGCAAGGACGGCTGCAGCCTGAGGCAAGTCCTTCTTTCCCGCGGTCTCGATC
>JAIJLI010000661.1 GCA_022722495.1 Dialister sp.
TTCTTGGCGAACTTCATAATTTGGAATGCAAGCACTTTTGGTCTCACTATTGTAAGAAAGATAACCCAAATGGCAAAGAAGTGTCAGCACATCGTCCTTGCACTCTACCTTATGCATGTCATTACTAAATCGCAACGCATTTACCCTTACGGGAACATCATTGAGAGCATGGATAATATCATCCTTTAAGCCATCAAAATTCATCGTGATATAGCGTTTGAGACTCTCAAACGTATTGGTACTTGTCCAAAAGCTTTCATACGATCTTCGCTTCAAAGCTCGCATTACAGCATAAGGGTTGTACATAGCTTTCTCCTTTCCCAGCTCATAACCATCATACCAACGCTTCATCTCATAAACATCCATCCCTCCATCGGTACATAGACTTTCCACTTCTTTCTCCGTAAAACCGAAATAAGGAGCCAACTGGGCAGGACTGAGCATCGTGTATTCATCAAAGTTATTCAATGCTGATTGGGTATTATAGCGCTTGATTGGCAGAATACCAGTCATATAGCAACATGCAAAGACATATTCCGTCATACTTCCCTTGAAGAGGCGACGCAACAAATCCACGTACTCATCCATTTGTTTCTCCTGTCCTTCACGACAAAGAGCATCCCATTCGTCTATCAAACAGATGAATTTCTCTCCTGTATGGTCAACGATGCTAACCAGCAAGTCCATCAAATCATCGTTGGCTTTCATAATTACCCCCTCATACAAGCCCAATAATTCCTCACAAATATCACGCTTGATATAATCAACAATGCGTTCGTCCTTGCCATATTTCGTTACAAAATCAGTCATATCCAAATAGAGTACTGGAAAATTATTAAGATGCTTTTCGAAATCTTCATTCTTACAGATAGACAACCCCTTGAACAATTCACGTGAATCACACGACTTGTCATAATAGGCATTGAGCATCTTTACAGCCACAGACTTACCAAACCTCCGGGCACGTGTTACACAAAGGAAGCGATTCTCTGTCATCATCACAGAGTTCACTTCCGCAATCAACATACTCTTATCAACAAACTTCGAATTGCAGAGAGATGCGAAACCGTCATTACCTTTATTTATATAATTTCCCATTTATCCTCTAATATTATTTTATATTTACCATTTTACCTTCATTTCGAATGTTTTTGGCAAAATTACGAATTTATTTTGTAACTACCAAATATTTCTATCTTCATCTATTAAATTCTCTGCTACCCCCACGCCAAAGTTAGTTAACGCCAAGAGTACACTTTCCTATCGAAGAACAAAAAAAGTACCATCTGACGAGCAGAAGAAAGTCAAGGTTTTGGTGCAGACCATTATAACGGCTTTTATCGAGCAGTATAACTC
>JAIJLI010000052.1 GCA_022722495.1 Dialister sp.
ACAATAGCCTTGGGAGTTATATTCTGCCCTTGGCGTTAATTAACTCTGGCGAATAGTTTGTGTTCATTAGTTGATCAAACAACTTTAGCACGCTATGCGATCATCTTGAAACACTGGGCAATAGAGCAAGAAACATGTGTATATAACGTATAGAAATCTCAATGAAGGTGATTACAATATTTGGATTCTTTTCGTCTTTATGATAATCTTATTTGTTTGTAGTATACTAACATCACGACACAGATGATTGGGAACAGACTATTTATGAAGTTAGATTAAAATATAAAAACAAACCTAAAAGAATCAATTATGAAGAAATTGAAAAATCCTGACGCTATCTCAGGAATTACCTCTAAGGTAATGTTGGTTTCGACTATCCTGTTGACTCCAACAACTATGATGGCAAGTAAAATTCAAGGAGGAATTCAAACACCTCTTTCTGTAGTGCAGCAGTCAAACTCCATCAATGGTACTATTGTTGATGAGCTTGGCGAGCCGATGATTGGTGTAACCATCAAAAAGAAAGGTAGTGGTGTTGGTGCCATTACTGACCTGGATGGCAAGTTTTCTGTAAATGTACCTGTTGGTACAGTCTTGGAAATCAGTTACACAGGTTATAAAACTTTTACTATTTCTGCCAAGCAAAATATGGGAATCAAGATGGAGCCTGATGCTATAGGTCTTGAGGAGTTGGTTGTTGTAGGTTACGGTACACAGAAAAAACGTGACTTGACAGGTTCTGTAGTATCCGTAAAGAATGAAGATGTTGTAGCGGCTCCTACTTCCAACGTAATGGAGGCTTTGCAAGGTAAAATCGCAGGTCTTGATATTACAAAATCCAGTGGTCAGGTTGGTGGCGGAGTAAATATTTTGCTTCGCGGTTCTCGTTCTATCTATGGCGATAACAGTCCTTTGTTTATTATCGACGGACTGCCTGGAAGCTATGATGACATAAGCCCTAACGATATAGAGGGCATCGATGTATTGAAGGATGCTTCATCTACCGCTATCTATGGTTCAGCAGGTGCCAATGGTGTCATCATTATAACAACCAAGCGTGGAGCGAAGAGTTCTAAGACAAGGGTTAATTTTGACGCTTACTATGGTTGGAGTGGTTCTCCTGAGTACAAGAGTGGCATGACTGGTGATGAATGGGTTAATTATTATACAGAGGCGTATAAATATAAAAATGGCGTAGCTCCAGCGAGCGTTTCAGACCTCTTCGGTGGTAACCAGGATTATGTAGATGCTTATAATGCAGGAAAATGGATAGACTGGGTAGATCAGGCTATGGATAATAAAGCTACTACTCAAAAATATTCACTTTCCATCCAGGGTGGAACTGACAAGACAAATGTTTACGCTTCATTGGTGTATAACCGTGACCAGGGATTACTGTCTAATGAGAAACTCAACAAATATTCTGTACGTTTGAACATCGATCAAAAGGTATTTGACTGGTTTAAGGCTGGTGTGTCGACCAATCTCAACTATAGCATCCGTAACCGCGGCGACAACAAGACATTCACAGGAGCATTGAGGGCTTTTCCTCTTGGTGATGTCTTTGATGAATTTGGTGAGTATAACTCTGAGTATATCAATAACCAATACTCTCCTATGGGCGATTATATCAAGAATCAGTATGACAATAATAACCGTTATACTTATATCAATGCAATTGGTTATGCAGAGATTACTCCTTTCAAGGGTTTGTCTTACCGTACTCAACTTAACGGTTCGTTAGGTCATGGCCGCCAAGGTACTTATTGGGGCAATTTGTGTCATGCCAACAGACCTACATATGCAGGTTCGCCACACGCACAGATACAGAACTCAGACAGTTATAGTTATACATGGGAGAATATTCTTTCATACAACTTCAGCATTGCTAATGACCATAACATTGGTGTTACAGGCGTTACTTCTTGGCAGAAGAATTCTAATGAATATACCAATGCAGATGGTAGTGGCCAGGATTTGGACATATGGAAGTATTGGCGTTTGTTGGCAGCTAATAGCCAACGTGTAGAGTCAGGACTGACAACCACCCAAAAAATGTCATACGCCTTGCGATTTAATTATTCCTATAAAGGTAAGTACCTCTTCACTTTCTCAAATCGCTGGGACGGTGTGTCATTCTTCTCTCCAGGCAAGAAATGGGATTCATTCCCTGCAGGAGCATTAGCTTGGCGCGTGTCAGATGAAAGTTTCATGAAAAGCTCAGAAAAGTGGCTTGACAACTTGAAACTCAGAGTGGGTGCAGGTATTACAGGTAATTCAGGTGGCGTAGGTGCTTATTCAACACAAACAAATGCCTATAAATACACTTCTGCCGGCATCACTATAAATGGCAACATAGTGCCGTTCACTCAATATACCGGTACCTATGGTAGTCCTTCTTTGGGATGGGAAAAATCTTATAATTGGAACTTCGGTATAGATATGGCTGTACTCAAAGGACGTCTTGATGGCAGTTTGGATTTCTTCACCACTAAAACACGTGGTTTGCTCTTCAAGCGTACTATGCCTATAACAAGTGGCAGCACAGGTTGGGGCTCTCCTTTGGCTAGCTGGGAAAATATTGCCAAGACTAGCAACAAGGGTGTGGAGTTCACCATCAACAGCCGTAATATCGTTACCAAGGACTTTAAATGGAATACCACATTGACAGGAACTTGGAGCAAGGAAAAGATCGAGAGCTTACCTAATGGTGACTTGATTTCAGAGAATCTTTTCGTGGGTAAACCTATTCATGCTATATACGATTACAAGTATGCTGGTATCTGGGGTACTGATGCTTCACAGGAAGAACTTGATAAGTATGGCGTGAAACCTGGATGGGTAAAGGTTGAGACGATTGAGAAATTTGACGAAAATGGCAATGGTGACGGAGGTGTGCATAAGTACAGCCAGGATGACCGTCAGGTATTGGGACATGAGAATCCTAACTGGATTATTGGTCTTAACAATACTTTCGTCTATAAGGACTTCGACTTGACTATCTATGTAATGGGACGCTTCGGTCAGACTATCTATAGCAAAATGCTTGGTTCATATACAGCAAAGTCTGGAATTGGTACAAATCAAATTTCAGGTATAGACTATTGGACAGAAGAAAACCAAGGCGCTTATTATCCACGCCCTGGTAGTGGTGATGACCAAACGATTGGCAATACAGCCATCAATGTATATGATGGTTCTTTCATCAAGATAAAGAACATCACATTGGGTTATACACTTCCAAAGAGCATCTCTAAGCATGCACTTATGGAGAAGTGCCGTTTCTATTTTACTGCCTATAATCCTTGGATTTTTGCTATGGACAGTAAGTTGAAAGGTACAGATCCTGAAATGGGTGTCTCGGATACTTTCCCAACTTACAAGCAGTTTGTTTTTGGTATAAATATCACATTCTAAACAATTAAGAAAAATGAAAAAGATGAATTTTAAGAATATATTGTTCTCTGCAGCCCTCGCTGCTGGTGCGATGTCTTTAGCTTCGTGCTCTTTGGAAGAAGAAAACCCTGGTGGTTTTACCATGGAGAACATGGCAGCGAACTCGGTTGAGTCATACCAGACTTTGCTTAATCAGTGCTATTTTGGTATGGAACGTTTCTTGTATGGTACGGATGGTTTCATGGAATTGACAGAAGGTGATACAGACCTCTGGACTTACCAAGGAAATCAGAATACTTCCTATACTCAGTATTTTTGGTTCTTCGCAGGTGCAGCACCTAACACCACCTATACAAATGGTATCTGGAACTCTCTCTATGATGGTATTGGCAGTTGCAATATGGCTATCAGTTTGGCAAATAAAGCCCCTTTTAAAACTGAGGCTGAAAGAAATGTCAAAGTTGCAGAAGCTAGATTCTTGCGTGCTATCTATTATTTCAATGCTGTAGAGCAGTTTGGTGGGGTTACCATGATTACAGAACCGGCTAGCTCTATGAATTTTGCTCCTACCCGTACAGAACCTCTAACGATTTATAAGGAAATTATCATTCCTGACTTGGAGTTTGCTGTGGAATGGCTGGATAAAGGCAATGACGCAACTACTACACAGCCTACCAAAAAAGCTGCACTTGGAATGTTGGCAAAAGTTTGTCTGCAGACCAAAGAGTATGCTACGGATGAGTATATACCTGAGGCGCTTGATGCAGCTAAAAAGCTGATAACTGACTGTGAGTCGGGTGGCTCTACATATGGTGCTTACATGTATCCTACGTATGAGGAGGTTTTTGCTGAAAAAAATAATAAAGAAAATAAGGAGGCTCTATGGAAGCATCGCTGGTATGCTGGCAGCGATGGACATGGTTCTAGTAATGGTAACTTCAAATTGAATCGTAACGATGAGAAGTTCCTCTGTAATATCAATAAGTTTGGTGCTCGTGAAGACAATCAGACTAGCCGTCTAACATGGGAAGGCAGTCAGGCAGGTATCTTCATGCCAACTCAGTATTTGCTCAATCTATATGTACAGCAGGATGGAACACTAGACCCACGTTTCCACAAGTCTTTCACTACTCAGTGGAACGCAAATAGGAATTATGAGTGGGACGAAAGTTCAAAGAACAACTTTGGTAAGGAAGATGCCATTGTTGGCAAGAAGCTCAATACAGGCGACTTGGCCATCAAAATCGTGATGCCTCAGGATGCAGATTATGCAGCGGAAGTAAGTAAGAAAGTTACAGCCAACTACTTAATAGTAGATTATAAGGATGTATATGATGATGCAAATAAGAATGTGATAACCGAGCGTGGCGCAGGTGAAAACATGTTCCGCTACTTCTATCCATCTCTTAACAAGCATAATAGCAGCAACTATTATGTTGCTAATGCCAGCAAAAAACGTAATGGAAATTTGAATGCTACATTCATTATACGCATGGCTGAGATTTACCTCATTGCAGCAGAGGCTGATATCTATCTAAATGGCGGGGCTAACGCTATGGGCTATATTAATAAGGTTCGCCAACGTGCGGGGGCTATCCCTCTCACTGGTTCAGCTTCTGTTCGTACAGTATTGGATGAACGTGGTCGTGAGTTATGTGGTGAATACTGCCGCTTCTATGATTTGAAGCGCACAGGAATGTTCAAGGACAATTCATATCTACAGGCTACACATCCAGACTTGGCTAGGTATTTCAAACCAGAGTATGCTCTTCGTCCAATTTCAACAACCTTTACAAATGGTATTAATAATGGCGCTGAATACCAGAATCCTGGCTATTAATTTTTTTTAGATTTAACTAATATATACTCGAGTAGGAGGTGAATGCTAATAATAGGTGTTTATCTCCTACTTTTTATGGTTAATAATTCTAAATAGCATAAACTTTATGTAATTAGTTACAAAAACTATCTCCAAACGTCTTTGTATTTGTAAGATTTAAAATTAATTTGTACTAAAATAAAAATATGAAGATCGAAAGAAAGAGACTGGTACTCTTATCTCTTCTTATCTTTGGCGGTATCACCGTTTTTGCACAGAAAATCAGCAAAAACGTGATGCAGAAGATATACGACGAGGTGAAGACGCCTTATAAATACGGTATGGTGGTAGCTCCTAAGGACAACTACCACCAGATAGACTGTCCGATGGTGTACAGGGAGGGCGGCAAGTGGTATATGACCTATGTGGTATACAACGGCAAGGACGGAACCGATGGCAGAGGGTATGAAACATGGCTCGCTACCAGCGATGACCTGCTGCAATGGAAAACCCTGGGCAGACTGCTCTGCTATGCCGACAAGGGATGGGACATGAACCAGCGTGCAGGATACCCGGCGCTGATAGACTGGACTTGGAACGGATCCTATGAGATGGCAAAATACAAAGGTCGCCACTGGATGAGTTATTTCGGTGGAGAAGGTACGGGCTATGAGGCCATCCGCAAGCCGCTCAATATGGGTATGGCTTCTACCAAAGGCGATATCACCCAGGCACATCCTTGGGAAACATCCCCTTCGCCTGTTCTCTCTATCAACGACAAAAGTGCACAGTGGTGGGAGAAACTCACCCATTATAAAAGTACCGTCTACTGGGATAAGAACAAAACGCTGGGCAAACCTTTCGTCATGTTCTATAATGCCGGTGGCATCAACCCTGCCAACCAGCTGAAGGCAGAGCGCATAGGTATCGCCCTCTCCAGCAACATGACTTCCTGGCGCCGTCTGCCTCTCCGCACAGCCAAGCGAAAGACAGGCAATCCGGTGTTCTTCCATGAGGCTCCGGGCATCATTACGGGAGATGCACAGATCGTGAAGTTCCCGCATTATTATGTCATGTTCTATTTCTCTGCCTATAATCCGGAGAGAAAATACAATGCCTACAATACATTTGCCGTAAGCCGGGACCTGGTGAACTGGCAGGACTGGGAGGGGGCCGACTTGGTTTATCCTTCCAAACCTTATGATGATATGTTCGCCCATAAGAGTTATGTGCTGAAGCATCAGGGCGTGGTATACCATTTCTATTGTGCCGTGAACCATGCCGGACAGCGAGGCATCGCCGTGGCTACGAGTGTGCCGATGGGACGTTCGCAGGTTTCTTTCCCGACACCCGAAAAGAAGGGAAAACGACAGATTGTGAATCTGAATCAGGACTGGCAGGTAACCTTCGGCAAGACTTCGGAAGACAGCATCACGAAGAAGATGGGAATCTTCCGGGTGAATGTGCCTAGTAATCTGGACGATTATTACGGTTACCGCCAGCTGAAGCACGGCAACCTGCATGGTACCGCCACTTACGAGAAGCATTTCTCCGTTCATAAACAGACCGGAAAACGCTACTTCCTGCAGTTGGAAGGTGTGGGAACCTTTGCTACGGTCAAGGTGAATCGCAAGAGTTATCCGAAGGAACTGGTAGGCAGAACCAGCTTTACGCTCGATATCTCGGATGCACTCCGTGAGGGTGATAATGTATTGAATATCAAAGTAGAACATCCTGCCATGCAGACCAATAACCCTTGGCCTTGCGGCGGCTGTTCATCAGAATGGGGATTCTCGGAGGGCAGTCAGCCTTTCGGCATCTTCCGTCCGGTATCGCTCATCGAAACCGATGAGGTGAGGGTGGAGCCTTTCGGAGTACACGTCTGGAACAACGAGGCATGCGACAGCGTCTTTGTTGAAACCGAAGTGAAGAACTATTCCGACCATGAGCAGACCATCGAGGTAATCAGCAAACTGGCGCTGAGCAGCGGTAAGACCGCTTTCCGCCAGACCGGCAAGATTACCCTGAAGGCAGGCGAGACCCAGATGGTCCGTCATCAGGCAAAGGTCAGCGAAGCCCATCTGTGGAGCATCACGGATCCTTATCTCTATACCCTTTCCAGCATCATCAAGCGAGAGGGCAAGACCATCGATGATGTGGCTACACCTTTCGGCATCCGCACCATCTCCTGGCCGGTACTCCGACAGAAACAGGCTGCGCTCCGTGGCGATTCAGCCCAGATGGATAAGAAAGACGGCAGATTCTATCTCAATGGTAGTCCGGTTTTCATCAACGGAACCTGCGATTACGAGCACCTCTTCGGTCAGAGTCATGCCTTCTCTCACGAGCAGATTGCCTCTCGTGTCAAGATGATGCGCCAGGCAGGTTTCAATGCCTTCCGTGAGGCTCATCAGCCACATAATCTCTATTACCAGCAGTTGCTGGATGAGCAGGGCATGCTGTTCTGGAGTCAGTTCTCTGCACATGTCTGGTATGATACATCCGCCTTCCGCAAGAACTTCAAGCGTCTGCTGCACCGTTGGATCAAGGAGCGCCGCAATTCGCCTAGCGTCATTCTCTGGGGTATTCAGAACGAGAGTGTGATGCCGAAGGATTTCACCGAGGAATGTGCTGCCATCATCCGGGAGATGGACCCTACCGCTCAGACCATGCGTGCCATTACGACCTGTAATGGAGGAGAGGGAAGCGACTGGAATGTGATTCAGAACTGGAGCGGAACCTACGGCGGAACAGCCGATAAATATGATCAGGAATTGAAGCAGCCTAACCAGTTGCTGAATGGTGAATATGGTGCCTGGCGCACGCTCGGTTTCCGCAGTTCCGATGCAGAGAAACTGCATGCCGGTGATGCAAAGGCTCTGTCAAAAGCCTATACCGAAGAAGCCTTTGTATCTCTTCTGAGCAAGAAGGCGATGCTGGCAGAGAGTGCCAGGGACAGTGTCTGCGGCCATTTCCAGTGGCTCTTCGTATCGCATGAGAACCCGGGCAGAGTACAGCCGGATGAGGCTTACCGCCGCATCGACAAGGTGGGACCGTTCAATTACAAGGGACTTCTCACGCCTTGGGAACAGCCTACTGAAGGCTTCTACTGGTATCGCAATCATTATACTAAGGTGCAGCCAGATATGCTTACGCCTACAGCTGCCGACCGCAACAGAGATCTTCTGAAACCAGCCGAGGGTTATACCTATCTGTATAGAGTGAACTGTGGCGGTGATGCCGTTACAGACAGTTATGGCAGCGAATGGGAGCAGGACGACAGCGTCTATTCTCATTCCTGGGCAGAGCGTTTCGGCATGAATCCGTTTACGGCGAGTCAGGGACATATCACCTCCCGCATTCATGGCTTGAAATCATCATCTGAAGCCTCTCATCATGCTGCGGCTCCTGATGCAAAGCTCTTCCAGTATTTCCGTTGGGGCCGTCATGCGCTGAATTATCAGTTTGCTGTTCCGGATGGAGAATATCGCGTAGAACTCTATTTTGCCGAGCCTTGGCTGGGCAAGCATGAGGGCACCGGTATCGATTGTGAAGGCGAGCGTATCTTTGATGTAGCTATCAACGATTCCGTGGTAGTAGATGACCTCGACCTTTGGGCTGAGACTGGCTTTGCGGGAGCCTGCAAGAAGGTGGTAGATGTCAAGGTAAAGGGCGGTCTGCTGACCATTTCTTTCCCGGAAGTTAAGGTGGGAGAGGCTATCATCTCTGCCATCGCCATTGCTGCCAAGGGAGAGATAGGAGATGCTGAGAAGTGGAATACCGCCTTCAAGGGCAGCAAGCCTGCGAGCGGAATGAGCAAGACTTACTGGGCTGACCTGGATAAGGATGTGGTAGAGAAATATCCGAAGGAACTGTTGCCTCAGGACAACGAAGTGTTCCCGGCTGTGCGCTATAAGAGCAAGACCTCAACCTGGACCATCAATCCCGGTGTGGCCCGCGAATACATGTTGCGTTTCCGCTATAAGAACACCACCGGTGAGCAGCAGGTAGGCAGGTTGAAGATAGTGGACAGCAAGGGCATCGTCCTGCTGGATAGAGACATGACCTTCCCTAAAACGCCGAACAAGTTCAAGACCATCGGTACCACTACCGATTCTCAGATCAATGCCGGTACCTATCAGATAATCCTCTCCGGTCTTCCGAACGTTTCGTTTGATTATCTGGAAGTGCAATAAAAGGAAATCTGCGCCATTTGCGAAATCTGCGTGACTTAAGAATCTCACGCAGATGACGCAGATGGCGCAGATTTTTTTTCTTGCGTAATAAGTTTTTTTGAGAAAAAAGTCTCAAAGTCTCATTATTTGGTGGAAATATCTTTGTAAGACGTTGGTATATAACGATATGCGGAAATGAGACTTCCTGATATCTTTACAAAAAAGTATCATAGAAGTATCATAAAATCGGTAAGCGGCTCCGCGTTTATACCATTGTAGTCTTCTCATTTATTCGTACCTTTGCACCATCATTTTAAAATCAAACAAATTATGACAGCAAACGAACGT
>JAIJLI010000662.1 GCA_022722495.1 Dialister sp.
CTCTAGTGCAGAGGCGTCCTGCCTAGCGGCGCAGGAAGATGTTTCCGCAAAAGAAGCGGAGAAGGAGTCTCTCTCAAGAGCGCTGGCAGAGGCGGAGACCGCCTATGTGAGGGCGCTGGCTCTTTCGCAGGAAAAGGAGAAGGAAAAGGAGAAGGTGAGCCAGCAGCTTGTACATGCAAGAGAAGACATCGAGCGTTTACTGGCGGAGATCGATCAGCATGAGAAGGAGGAGGCATCCCTCGCCGAGGAGGAAGAAGCAGCCTCGCGCGAGCTGTCCGAGCTTCTTCGTGAAGAGAAGGAGAAGACGGAGCGCCTCACCGCTCTTTCGGAGAAGGGCAAGCAGCACAGCGAAGCACTGCGAGAGGCGGAGGAGCTGCGTTTTCGTCTGGGCGGTGAAGAACGGAAGCAGGAGTCGCTGTTTTCGTCGATCCGTTCGCAGAAGGCGTATTTGGAACGGGCGGAAAAGGAATACGCGAGCTTTTCCCGTGTGACGAAGACCATCATGGAGCAGGCAGACCGTTTCGGTGAGGCCATCCATGGAGCGCTCGGAGAGCTCATCCGTGTGCCGGACGAATATACGGAGGCCGCGGAAGCAGCGCTCGGCGGACAGATCTCCTATATCGTGACGGATACGACGAAGGCAGCGGGAGAGATCATCCGCTGGCTTTCGGAGAAGCATTTAGGCCGCACGACCTTTTATCCCTTGGAGTCCATGCATCCGCGCTACAACAACGGGACGGAAGTGATGGCGTCGAAGGAGCCGGGGATCTGCGG
This sequence comes from Dialister sp., assembly GCA_022722495.1. Lineage (GTDB taxonomy): Bacteria > Bacillota > Negativicutes > Veillonellales > Dialisteraceae > Dialister. The sequence continues at coordinate 775 of JAIJLI010000662.1, forward strand.
TATCGCCTCTCGCCTTTTCTCCTGCCAGCCGATGTATCAGGATCTCCTCGATACTCTTCTCGGGCGCACTCTCATCGCAGAAGACCTGGACGCGGCGCGGCGGGTCGCCAAAAAGTATGGCTACCGTCTGCGCATCGTGACGCGGGACGGGCAGCTTGTCAATGCAGGCGGCTCCATGACGGGCGGCTCGATGAAGAAAAAGGAGAATACGTATTTCGGCCGCAGAAAAGAGATCGCAGATCTCTATGCGCGTGAAACAGAGGGCGAGAAGGCTCTCGCACTCTGCCGTACGCGGAGGAAGGAGCAGGAGGCCCACTGTGATGCGCTCGCAGAAGAGGTCAGCCGTGAACGGGAAGAATGGCAGGCGCTCAAGGTCGCTCTAGCCACACTCTCGGCGCGCCGTGAAGGGGCGGAGCGATCAATGACCGAAAGACGGAGCCGCCTTTCTCTGGCCAAGAAGCAGCTCGGAGAGGAGCGGGGCCGGCTTTCGGAGACAAGGTCGCAGGCGGAAGGCTTGGAGGAGGCACTGTCTGCCTTCCCTGATCTTCCGGCAGCGGCAGGCAATGAAGAGCGTGAGCGC
>JAIJLI010000663.1 GCA_022722495.1 Dialister sp.
AGAGCTTGAACTGGAATGCTTTACTGGTATACTGGAATCTCCTGTCACTGTGGAACAGCGGGTGTGCATCCGAATTTTTGCGAATCGCCTGCTCAAATGTGTCAAACACCAGCTTATTGTCATTGCGTCCGCTTATGACGTAGTCGACAATCGACCGATCATAGAGATCGAGGATGGCGCTCAAATAGAGCTTCTTAGCGACTGATCCTTCGTACCATTTGAATTCTGTCACGTCCGTTGCCCACTTCTGGTTCGGTCGTTCTGCCTGCCCCCCCTGTGAAGGATGTTCTCTGATGTGGCTTCTGGTGTGGCCCTTCTGTATTTTGCCTTCTTGCACCGGATCACGGAATGAATATTGAGCTCCTTCATGAGTCGATGAATGCGGTTCCTGCTGTAATGCGTGTGGTTCAGGCGATTGATCCAATCAGTCATGCGCCGATAGCCCAAGATGTGGTGGAATCGTTCATCACACTCTTGGATCAGTTGGACGATGATCTCGTTTTCTTTTTCCGCTTTTGGGACATCTCGCTTCAGCCATTGATAATAGGATGCTCTCCTAATACCGACCTGACCACACAGCCAGCAAATGCCCCAGCCCTTTTCTGCGTGGCACTGCTGGATTGCTTCATAGGTTATGGCATGGCGCAGCCTTATGAAAGAGGCCTCATCCTGTTCCTCGTATTTCCTTACCCAGTCACGAAGACTCCGCTCGGATATCCCATTCGCTCTGGCGATTTGTCGGTAAGATCCTTTGCCGGAAAGATATTCGCTCACTCCGGCAAGCATCCAATCTGCTGAATGTTTCCTTTTGGCCATAAAAAAATCCCCCTAAAGCAGTTTGGCTATTTACCTTGTCTGCTTTAGGGGGATCATATCACAGTTGCAGGGCTTCTTTTATTTTTCGTTTGAGAGTGCGTTCAGGCTTTGTCGGTTTCATTGGAAGATAGAGCTCTTTACAATTTCTATAAGAAAAGAACCCTTTCGAAGTCATCGGCAGGGGCCGATGTTTCGGGAAGGAATGACGTGCAGTGTCCTATCAGCACGTGACATAGTTGATGAAAAAAAGTAAAAATATGTACTTGTTTTTGACAGCGATAATATAAGATGAAAAGCACAAAAGGGAGGGAAGTGAATGATTGCTAGAAAGGGCTATATGAGAGAAGCAAGATGGTATGTATCCTCGACTTTGTTCTGGGGCTTGCCGCCGGAGAGGTGGTTTGAGCTGGCAGGGAGCCATGGACTGGCGGGATTGGAAATCTGGGTGCAGCAGCTACAGTCGGAAGGGATCTCGCCGGAGAGGATCGGTCGACTGCGAGAAAAGAGCGGGCTGGCACTGACGGTGCACAGTTTCAGC
>JAIJLI010000664.1 GCA_022722495.1 Dialister sp.
CCTGAACCCTGAACCCTGAACCCTGAACCCTGAACCCTGAACCCTGAACCCTGAACCCTGAACCCTGAACCCTGAACCCTGAACCCTGAACCCTGAACCCTGAATAAAAAAAGACGTCATGACGCTTTCGCATCATGACGTCTTTTTTTATTTCATCTCATACCCGTAGTCTTCTTTCAGCGTGAGGATAGCCCCCTGATCACCTCGCATGGCAGCTTTGATAAGCCAGGACATGGCGGCTTTTTCATTCTTTTCACAACCTTCGCCATTAGCGAGGGCGTAGCCGTAGTGAGCCATGCCGAAGGGATCGCCGGCTTCTGCGGATCTCTTATAGAAGGAGACGGCACGTGCGATGTCTTCCTCTATGCCGAGCCCAGCTTCATAGCAGAGACCGAGGGCGGCCATGGCCGCCGGAATGCCGTTTTCTGCCGCGCGCTTGTAGCACTCAAAGGCTTTCGGCAGGTGGTCTTTCTGGTTCGAAGCCGCGCTGTAGGTCTTGCCAAGGCGGTAGAAGACGTCCTTATCGCCCAAGGCTTCCGCTTCTTCCGCCATCTGCCAGGCTTTCGCGGGGTCTACCTTCCCGGCAGCCCCTGTGATGTATTCGGAGGAGGCGACGGAGAGGAAGACGCGGAGCGTCTGATCGCCATCGGCATCTCCTTCCTCGCGTCCTTTGCGGATCCACATCTCAGCAGCCGTGAGATCCTTCGCCACGCTTGTCCCCTGTGCGTAGAAAAGGCCGATCATCAGCATGGAGCTGGCATCCCCTCTCTCGGCGGCGAGGAGGTAGTATCGGAAGGCCTGCTTGGGATTCACTTTCCCAAGCAGCCCTTCGTCATAGGCTTTGCCAAGCAGAGCGGCAGCTTCTCTATTTCCCATCTCAGAAGCATCTTCTAAGGCGCGTCGGGCTTTCCTCGGATTTGGTTTTCCGCCATGGATACCGCGAAGGTACATCTCACCCAAGTACAGGCTGGCTTTCTCGATGCCGTACTCGATACCTATTTTATAGCAGCTTTCTGCTTTTTCTTCATTTTTTTCTACCCCATCACCGGTTTCCATCTGGCGTCCGATGGCGCAGATCTCATAGGCGGCCTCGCCGGCTCCCATATTGGCGGCTTTGCGGAAATAGGTGACCGCATCGTCAAGAGCACCATTCGTGAGGCAGTCCTGTCCCATGGAGTAGTAGTATTCCATCATACGATCGGATGACATGATCGGTTCTGCTCCTTTTCTACAACGGGGAAAATGATTTTTCTCTCCTTCCACTGGAAGGCGGGGATGTGGTTACTCATCCCATTTCTCCCTCCTTCCTCTGGAAGGAGGTGGCGCGTAGCGCCGGAGGTTGGCTTCGCTCT
>JAIJLI010000665.1 GCA_022722495.1 Dialister sp.
GTCCATGCAGGGCACCGGCCAGCTGCCGAAATTCGCGGATGACATGTACAAAGTCGAAGGCGAAAGCATGTATATGACGCCTACTGCGGAAGTGCCGCTGACGAATTATTTCTCCGGCGAGATCATCGATGGTGCGCTGCTGCCAGTCCATCTGACGGCGCTCACTCCGTGCTTCCGTAAAGAGGCAGGCTCCGCAGGTAAGGATACCCGCGGCCTTATCCGTCAGCACCAGTTCCATAAAGTAGAAATGGTGAAGTACTGCAAGCCAGAAGACAGCTGGGATGAGCTGGAATCTCTGACGGCAGAAGCGGAAAAGATCCTCCAGTTGCTCGAGATCCCGTACCATGTTGTCTGCCTCTGCACCGGTGATATCGGCTTCTCCTCTGCGAAGACCTATGATATCGAAGTCTGGATGCCGGCACAGAATAAGTACAGAGAGATCTCCTCCTGCTCGAACTGCCTCGATTTCCAGGCACGCCGCGCAAATATCCGCTTCCGCAGAACGCCGGGTGCGAAACCGGAATTCGTCCATACGCTGAATGGCTCCGGCCTCGCTGTCGGCCGTACTGTCGCTGCTATCATGGAAAACTACCAGCAGGCTGACGGCACCATCCGCGTCCCGGATGTCCTCGTACCGTACATGAATGGCGTGACCGTCATCGGCAAAAGAGAAGCCTTCAAGAGCTCCAAAGGAGAATAAGTGAAACATGGGAATGAAGGGGGCAGGCGGTGATCCGTCACCGATCGCTCCGGATCCCTGCTATTTCTCATAAATTTCTTGTAAATCTCATGCAAATTTGCTATACTACATGTAACAACCCTGCTGTGCACGTGTGGCTTCATATTTTGAACCGATACCTTTATTAAGGGAGTTCAGAACTGCGGATGGAATCTATGCCCTTCACGGGGACAGATGAAATTCACATGAGAGCACCCACCTGCAAATACGCAGACTCAAAATCCGGCTTTAACGACATGGTGGGGATAGAGATCAGATACCGTCAAGGAAACTTGGCGGTATTTTTTTATTGAAGTGACCGAAGGGGCGGAAGTTGTCTCCCGCAGCGGGATGGAAATGAATGTGAGATCGCCCGTTCTCTCGTATCGTCATCCCGAGCGTAGTCGAGGGATCTTTACGCCCTGGCGGTGTACTGCACGTATGAGGGAAAGAGAAAAACGCCTAGGTGCTGCTCCTCATCTCACGCTCGTCGCTTGACCGGTGTGCAAGGAAGATTTCTCGCTTTGCTCGAAATGACGATATGGGGGAGGAGACCTTGCGAAGGGTCAGCGTTTTTACATGACTGTTGTGTAGCCCCTTGAAGAAGGGGCGCGCCGAAGGCGGAGGATAGA
>JAIJLI010000666.1 GCA_022722495.1 Dialister sp.
CAAATCAAGCTGATGGATATTCCCATGCAGATTGTTGAGAGATACAAGTCTTTCAGAAAAGACAACCACTTGTTCAATATCGGTAATCTTGACAGCATTAACAAGCGCATCAAGAAAGTTGCTGCAATGTGTGGTATAAAGAAGCATGTATCATTTCATGTCTCACGTCATAGTTGGGCAGTTTTAGCCTTGGAGTATGGTATGCCGATAGAGAGCGTGAGCAAGATTCTTGGTCACACGAATATCACCACAACACAGATATACGCCAAGGTGACAAGCACAAAACTTGACCATGACATATCTGTCTTTGAAAGTCGAATCAAGGGGCATTTGCCTGTAATGGGAGGAATGGCATGAAACGGACTGTAATCACCGTGGATGGCAATGGAAGGCTTTCCATTCCGTCCAACTTGGAGGACTTGTGGATGAGTGAGAGTGAGTTGATTGATATGCTTTATATCACTGCCCCGAAACTCAATGCTGTGATACGAGCTATATATAAAGAGGGTATGTTGTCTATGTCGGAAGTCCAACGAAGGGAAGAACTTTCCAAGGGTATTTGGCAAACGTTGTATGGATTCCCTATGGTTGTTGCCATTTGCTTCCGTCTAAACTCTAATGGTGCGGCACAACTTCGTGATGCCATCATCAAGAGATTGTACGGAGCAAAAGAGAAAACAAACATTGTCTTGCAACTATATGGAGGGACTAATTCCTTTAGTTGAGAATGGTCGCTTTTTTGACGCTTCGATGATTCGCTGTCGTATTGACTTATTGACGTACTGATTCATTGTCGTATGGAAGTGCAGTTGCAATTTGATAAAGAAGTATCCATGCAAAGAAGTGTGTAAGCATATATGCATTGATGCCATACGTTTTACATTTTTATCGTATGACATATAAAACGTATGATATGCAGGAATACATTTTTGTTCATCCCGAGGAATGGCATTCAAGGAAAACTCATTCTTCGGGATTTTTTTCGTTTTCATCCTTTAGCATAAAGAAAATGAGCCGTTCCTTGGAGGCTTTGCGCCTCCAGCCACTGGGCGAACCTCCGCAGTGTTTTCAATGGTATTAGATTTACTCTTGCCAAAACATGGTGTCCATAAAGACACAGCAAGGTATGTTTCGAGTTACTCGAAACCTTTTGGGTTACTCCCAAAAGAACTTGCCTGTCGGTGATTTGTTCCTCCGTAGTCGGACAATAAAGATGGAAAGAACATATAAAAAAGCATAAAAAGTTTCTGATTTTTCTCATAAACAAATTAGATTTCATATCTTTGCGCAAAATTAGAAACAATGACAGAACTATTGAGTATATTATACAAGCTGCGGATATTCACTTTG
>JAIJLI010000667.1 GCA_022722495.1 Dialister sp.
TGTGTCAAATAGTTACGGGTGAAGGGTGGTGAAGGGTGTTTTTCGCTTTTTATAAACATATTTTAAGAATTTAGTTCGTTTTTACATATTTTAAGCGTTTATTTTTGGTTCCTAAATGGGTGTCTTTTTTTAGGGGTCCATTTTTTCCTCTTTTCTTACCGCTGAAATCTTTGAAAAAGCATGTGGGGTAGGGAATCCCGTCTTATGTTGTGTTAAACAATTATCAGATAAAAGAAGTTAACGATACCGAGAAAGGACTGCTTTTTAAACAAATATTAACGCAGAAAACTTGAAGTTTCGCATATTAGATTCTGGTTTCGTAAGTTCAGAAGTTAACGAATTTTAAGGAGTTATTCAAGTTTCGCCAGTGTGGGAATTTATTGAAGTTAAAGAAGTTATCACTCCCTACGGTCGTTCGGGAAGTTAAGAGACAATAGTCTTCTAGCTTAAAATGCAGGACATTTGTCCCTTAACTTCCCTCTAACTTCCCTTAACTTCTCTTTAACTTCCCCACATGCGAAGTTCAGTAAAGCAAAGGTAATGCGATGCTTTTGTCGGCGAAAAATCAGAAAGGCAAATCTTGAATTCTGTTCTCATCCGTTACCCCTAAGATATCAGCCTCTTCCGGTTCTCCATCCGCAATCACGATATCCCTTATCTTCTTGCGGTAGCTCCTTACGATACTCCCGTTCTCCAGTTCCACCCTTCTCCTGATGCTCAGGTCCAGATATTCCTTTTCCCTTTCTATGCCCAGATAGCGCCTGCCGGTCAGCGAGGCAGCGATGCCGGTAGTTCCGCTTCCCGAGAACGGGTCGAGGATCCATGCTCCGTGTCGGGTTGAAGCCAGGATGATGCGTACCAGCAGGGCGAGCGGTTTCTGCGTAGGATGCTTGCCCTGCGATTTCTCCCATCTTGCGATGGCTGGCAGCCTCCATACATCCGTCTTCTGTTTGTTCTCGTTCAGCAGTTTCATCAGGTCATAGTTGAAGTAGTGCGGCTTCTTCGGGCACTTTCTTGCCCAGATGATGAACTCGGTGCTGTAGGTAAAGTACCGGCACGAGATATTGGGCGGTGGATTTGTCTTCGCCCATGTGATGACATTGAGGATTTTGAATCCGAGTTGCGTCAGTTTGTTTGCAACAGAGAAAATGTTGTGATAGGTTCCCGAAATCCAGATAGTTCCGTTCTCCGTCAGGTGTTCCCTGCATTCCGCAATCCATTCCTCGTTGAACAGGTCGATATGTTCGGGCGAGCCGCCCTTATCCCATTCCCCTTTATCCACGCACACCACCTTCCCGCTCTGTACGCTGATACCTCCATTGGATAGGAAGTAAGGAGGATCGGCGAA
>JAIJLI010000053.1 GCA_022722495.1 Dialister sp.
TTCAATGGCGAGAGATACCTTGTGCTGATCCAGTGCCTCTACTTTTACGTTCATAAAAATTATTCCTCCTTAAGTCGGTTTTTCCGACAATATTGAACCATCTTTTATTTTTACAAAATACGCTAAATTGCAAGATATATTCTACCACACTTGCTTCGAAAATACAAATTTTACGTTCTCTTGATTGCTTTTCTCTATCTCTGACAGTATGATAGAGGAAATTACATTGAGGTGCGGGGTTAGCCCGTGGGGCGTGCCGTCCCTTGATTGTGGATGAAAGCTCTGCTCGAATTAGGAATTAGGAATGAGGAATTAGGAATGGTGGTGCGGCGCATAAAACTCAAACGCGCCGCGGAGTTTCGATAACGCTTCGCGCGCATCGTCATTTCGAGCGTAGCCCTCGATCTTTATTGCAGAACACTTATCGCCTGATGTGAGGCGGCACCAAGAGATCGTTTTCCCTCAGCGCATACACGCTGATTCCCGCAGTGCAAGAAAGATCCCTCGGCTGCGCTCGGGATGACGATGCCGGAGCAATCCCAGTCACTAGTCACTAGTCACAAATCACTTGTCACTCGAGGCTCCTAATCCCTAGTCCCTAATCCCTAGCTACCAGTCACCAGTCACTCCCCATTCCCCCAATCAAAGGAGTATCCCATCTATGAAGCTGCTGCTCGAATTATTTCTTGTCTTTGCCAAAATGGGCGCCGTCACCTTTGGCGGCGGGTACGCGATGCTGCCTATCCTCCAGCGAGAGATCGTAGAAAACAAGCACTGGGGCAGCGAGGAAGAGCTGATGGATTACTATGCCTTGGGGCAGGTCACGCCCGGCATGATCGCGGTGAATGTCGCGACCTTCATCGGCTGCAAGCTGAAAGGCTTCTGGGGCGGCGTCTTCGCGACGCTCGGCGTCATCACCCCATCCATGATCATCATCACGATGATCGCGCTCTTTCTCACCCAGTTCGAAGAGAATCCCTATGTCATTCACGCCTTCGCCGGCATCCGTGCCTGTGTCTGCGTCCTCATTCTGGACGCCGTCGTGAAGCTCGGCAAGAAGTCGATCAAGGATAAACGCACACTTGCGATCTTCATCGGCATCCTTCTCATCGCTCTCTTTTCTCCCTTTTCTCCCATCTTCTCCGTCGTCCTTGCCGGCATCGCAGGATACTATCTGATGCCGAGGACAACGAAGTGAAAAGTGGTGGATGTGGCACACCATTCATAAAGTGCCCCCAATCCCCCAATGCTATTAAGTTAAGCGGCAGAACATTCTTGGCTCCCCATCGGGGGAGCTGCCCGGAGGGCTTGTGCAAGCGAACTGGATTTTTAGGAGTGAAGCGACGCGAAAATCCAGTGAGACGCCATTTCGAACGAAGTGAGATGAGGGGGCAGCACTACGGTATATCCAACATTGTTCAATGACCGCTGGCATGCCCCTATTGCCTTCGGCACTTCCCCCGAAGGGGGAAGCAAGTCATTACGGCGCTAACAAATTCCTTAACTTAATAGCATTACCCAATCCCCCTCACGATATCATGCAGCTTATTTGGCATTTATATAAAACTCTGCGACGCTTAGGGAAGCACTGATTCAATCGCTGTCAGATTGAATCAGCGTTTCCTTAGATCCTTCGACTCAGTTCTCATATTTTCAGATGATCCATATTTTCTAACCTACGACGTTTTTCTCCGCTCAGGATGAAGAGGTGCCGCACTTTCACTCTTCACTCCTCACTTTTTTCAAAAGGAGCATCCATCATGATCTGGCTTTCCATGTTTTGGGAATTCTTCAAGGCTGGTCTCTTCGCCGTCGGCGGAGGGCTTGCGACACTTCCCTTTCTCTATGATATTTCTGAACGCACCGGATGGTTCAGCGCGGAAGACATCGCGAATATGATCGCGATATCAGAGTCCACCCCGGGGCCTTTGGGCGTCAATATGGCGACCTACGCCGGATTTCAGGCGCTTGGCATCCCGGGCGGCATCTTCACGACGCTCTCCCTCACAGCGCCCGCGCTCATCATCATCACGATCATCTATGCGATGCTGACACGCTTCCGCGAATCGGACGCTGTGAAGCGGATCTTCTACGGCCTGCGCCCTGCCTCCACCGCGCTCATCGCAGCCGCCGGTCTTGGCGTCGCGAAGGTGTCTCTCTTAGATACCGCGCTCTATGAAAAGAGCGGCTCGCTCCTTACCCTCTTCCAGTGGCCGGCCATTCTCCTTGCCATTGCGATCTATTTCGCTCTTCATAAATACAAGAAGCACCCTGTGCTCTACATCGCGATCAGCGCTGTCTGCGGGATCGCGTTCGGGCTGTAAAAGAAAAAGGATGCACCAAGAAATGCTTTTGCATTTCTCGGTGCATCCTTTTTTATCAGGCTCTCAATATCGACTTCAGGAAGGCCTTGGTTCGTTCGCTCTTCGGGTGATCGAAGACTTCTTCGCTCGTCCCTTCTTCCTCGACGCGGCCATCGACCATGAAGAGGATCTTATCTGAGACAGACTTGGCGAAAGCCATTTCATGCGTCACGATCGCCATGGTCATATTCTCATCCGCCAGCTGCTGGATGGTCTTCAAGACCTCGCCCGTCAGCTCCGGATCAAGCGCGGAGGTCGGTTCATCGAAGAGCATGATCTCCGGACTCATCGCGAGCGCCCGCGCGATGGCGACACGCTGCTTCTGACCGCCGGAAAGACTGCCTGGATACATGTCTTTTTTATTGAGCAGGCCGACCTTGCTTAAAAGATCTTCCGCGATCGGCTGGATCTCTTCCCTCTTCATGCCCTTCACGTAGATGGGAGCGGCCATGATGTTATCCAGCACGGTCATGTGCGGGAACAGGTTGAAGGACTGAAAGACCATGCCCATCTTGGCAAGGATCTCCTTCGTCTTGGCTTCGCTCGCGTAGGTGACCTTGCCGTCTTTGTCCTCGGCAAGAAATTCTCCATCGACTGCGATCGAGCCGCCCTGGATGGTTTCCAGATGGTTCAAGCAGCGCAAAAGCGTACTCTTGCCGGCCCCTGAAGGCCCGATGATGGAGATGACTTCGCCCTTTTCCAGTGTCATATCGACGCCGTGAAGGATGGTGAGCTTGCCGAAATCCTTCCGGATATTTTTCATTTCAATAAAACTCATGTCCGTCCTCCTTATTCTTCATAGACCGCATAGCGTTTTTCCACATACGTCAGGATCTTCGTCAGGATCGCGGTGCATACGAGGTAGAAAACGGCTGCCACAAGGAACGGCATGGTATCGAAGTCACGCTGCACGAAGGCGCGGGTGACACGCATGAGGTCATTCATCGCCAGAATGTAGACGAGCGAGGTATCCTTCAGAAGGGTGATGGTCTCATTGCCGAGCGGCGGGATGACACGCTTCACGACCTGCGGCAGCACGATATGCCACATAGTCTGCCTGTAGGTGAAGCCCAAGACCTTTGCCCCCTCATACTGCCCCTTCGGGATAGACTGGATGCCGCCTCTGAAAATTTCCGCAAAATAAGCCGCATAGTTCGCCACGAAGGCAAGGATCGCCGCCGGGAAATCACTGATCTGCACATTCAGCATGAGCGGCAGCCCGTAGTAGATGAACATGATCTGCAGCATGAGCGGCGTGCCGCGCATGACGTAAATATAGATCTCCGCCAGCTTGCGGAAAACAGCGACTTTGGAAATGCGGACCAGTGCCAGCAGGATACCGATCGGTAGCGAGAGCACGATGGTGATCAGAAAGATCTGTGCCGATACGCCCAGCCCGGCAAACATATTCGGCAGGATGCGAAGAATGTAATCCATAAAATACTCCTTATAAAACCAGTGTTATATAGAGTTATCATACACTGATTTCACCCTTTTAGCAAGATAGAGAAATGAAATAGCGGAGTCCTTTCATGGGGATCAGGGTCAGCCTCTATGGCGTGCTGCCCCTTGCCCCTGAATGAAATCTTTGCTCAAATTAGGAATTAGGAATGAAGGTGGCGGCTTCGCCGCGATCGAAGGCTCAGGTCTCAGTTGTTCCGGCATTCGTTATCTCACATACGACGTTTCTCGCCGCTCAGGATGACGAAACGGGGCGATGCCCGAAGGCTGTATGAGTTGATACGAGAATACCATCTTCTAAAAAAAGGCGGCGAAGCCGCCACGAGAACCCTGAACCTTGAACCCTGAACCTTGAACCCTGAACCAAATGAAAGCAAAGTAAAAAGGGACTGTGAAGAAATGGGGATTCATATCTTCACAGCCCCTTTTCAAAAATCATCTCAACTTATTTCAACACGACATCCTTGCCGAACCATTTTTCAGAGATCTTCTGGGCTTCGCCGCTGGCTACGACCTTGGCAATGCCATCATTCAAGAGATCGACGAGAGCCTGATTGTCCTTCTTGATCCCGATGGAGAAGGTATCCTTAGAAACGACACTCTCAAGTTCTCTGAACTGTCCCGGTTTCTTCGTCATATAGTATTCGATGAGGACAGAGTCAGCAAGGACGGCATCACAGCGGCCGGATTCAAGATCCATGAAGCAGGCTGTGAGATCCGGGTATGCTTTGATCTCAGAGAAAGACTTCTTGAAGTTTTCATCACGGTTCAGCGCCGTTTCTGCGGTGGAGGCTTCCTGAATGGAGATCTTCTTGCCCTTCAGATCTTCCGGCGTCTTGATCGCGCTGTCATTCAATACTGCATAGACCTGGATATTATCCATGTACGGCTTCGTGAAGGCGAGCTTCTTGGTACGCTCCGGCGTCATGGTGAAGCCATTCCAGATGCAGTCGATACGGCCGGAATTCAGTTCCGTTTCCTTGGAAGCCCAGTCGATCGGCTTGAATTCGATCGGCACGCCGATCTCCTTGGATACCGCTTCTGCCATATCGATATCAAAGCCGACGATCTTGCCGCTGTCATCACGGAAGCCCATCGGAGCAAAGGTATCATCCATACCGGCTACGATCTTCGCCGGCTTGCCGGATGCGGCCTTGGCCGCACTCGAAGCCGCCTTGTCTCCCCCGCCGCATCCTGCGAGCATTCCACAAGCACCCAGAGCCAGCATTCCAGCGATCATCAGTTTTTTCATTTTCATGGTCATCTCTCCTGTTCCCATTTTTGAAATCTTCATTTCTTTATCTCAGTAAAGTATCGGTATGCACATATCTTATCCTATAAAAATCCTTTTGTCAAGTAAAGAAGTGAAATGTTATGAAAAGGGATTCGTGACTAGTGACTGGTGACCAGGGACTAGGGATTAGTAGCTAGGGATTAGTAGTATGCGATGTTTGAAATAGTGCAATTGATGCGCTGACCGTTCTGCAAGAAAGATCTCTCGCCAACGCTTCTGGTGCCGACAGCGCGAAGCGCTATCAAAATTCTGCGGCGCTTCTTTTTTTCTGCGCCGCACCACCATTTCGCATTTCTCATTTCTAATTTCTCATTCAAGCGAAGCTTTCATCCGCAATCAAGAGGCAGCACGCCCAACGGGCTAACCCTTCTATGCTATAATAAGAATCGGAAAGATGAGGTGTACACCATGACCAATCCTATCACATTCAATGTATCCATCGGCAGCGAGAAGCCTCATTCCGGCACACAAAAAGTCTGCCCTTTCTGCCATCCTGAAAATCACACACACATTCTTGACCGGAAAGACGATATCATCTGGCTCATGAATAAGTATCCCGTCTTTGAGAAGACTGTCCCCACCGTCATCGTCGAGACAGCCGACCACGACGGCGAGCTCAGCACCTATGCGCCCGACAAGCTCCACGAGGTGATCGCCTTCGGCCTTGCCAAGTGGAAGGAAATGGAAAGTGACAAGCGTTTCCGCTCCGTCATCTACTTCCGCAACTTCGGCCCCACCTCCGGCGGTTCACAGCGCCACCCGCACTCGCAGATCATCGGGCTTGAAGAGTACGACTACCGCGACAATCTGCAGGGCGAAAATTTCCTGGGCGAGGTCATCTATGAAAATGATGACTGCTACGCCTCGCTCGCAGAGTACCCCTTGAGCGGCGTCGGCGAACTGAACGTGACGCTGAAGAAAGAGGGAGGAAGTGACGGCTTTGCTGACACCATACAGACCCTCGCACGCTACGTCCTCTCCGACTTCCCTATCCGCTGCTCGAGCTACAACATTTTCTTTTATCATCTGAGAAATCAGATCCACGCCAAGATCTTCCCCCGCTTCACAGCAAGCCCTCTCTACATGGGCTACCGCATCACAAATGTGATGGACGAAACGAGCAAGAAGCGGATCATCGAGACGCTCAGGTCTGAAAAGTATTTTGGATAAAAAAGGTTGTGGGTTCAAGGTTCAGGGTTCAAGGTTGTGGTGGCGGCTTCGCCGCGAATATATATAAGGCGATGCCCGAAAGTAGTATTCAAGTCACCACTCACTCGCGTCTCTTAATTCCCAGTCACTAGTCACTAATCCCCCATTCCCAAACGAGGTTACCCTATGAAACTATATGCCTTCAGTGATTTCCATCTCTCCGGAGATCCGCCGACGAAGCCCATGGATATATTCGGAGAGAACTGGAAGAACCACCGGGAAAAGATCGTGAATGCATGGAAGGAGACGATCCGCGAAGACGATGCCGTCATCATGGCAGGCGACCTCTCCTGGGCGATGAGCATGGAGAGCGCCATCTCCGACCTCACCATGCTTGGCACGCTCCCGGGACGTAAGATCATCGTCCGCGGCAACCACGACTTCTGGTGGTCCACCGTCACGAAGATGACCGCCATGACGCATGGCGCCTTCGAATTCATTCACAACTCCGCCATTCAGGTCGGAAATGTAGCACTCGCCGGTACGCGCGGATGGATCTCCGAGACGGCAAAAACATATAAAGAAGACACCGACAAGTCCATCATCCTGCGCGAAGAAGGGCGCATGGAGCGCTCTCTCGCTCTGGCAAAGCAGATGAAGGCAGACCGGATCATCGCGATCCTGCACTACCCGCCCTTCGATGAAATGCGGCGGCCTTCGCACATGATGGAGATCATCGCCGCCGGCGGCGCAGACCTCTGCCTCTATGGCCACATCCACGGTGCGCCGAATTTCAAAAATCTGCCGGATTCCCTTCTGGGCGTTCCGCTTCGCCTGACGAGCTCGGACTATCTGGACTTCAAGCCATACTTCATCTGTGATCTGGAGGCGCCTCATGCATAAACTTGCCGAAAGCAAACTTCTCGCCGGCTTCATCTACGGCGACCCGCACATGCAGGAATACATCTACCTTCCCGCCAGCGAGCTGGATGCCGCCTCTCCCATGCTCGTCTACGAAATAGGAAAAGAACGCCATGACGTCGATATGCAGGAAGCCCTCTCTCTCATCGAAAAACGAAGCCTTCGGCCCTGCAGTCACCCCGTCTTCGGGAAGAATACGATGGGATGAAGGTTGAAGGGTTCAGGGTTCAGGGTTCAGGGTTCAGGGGCGATACGAGAACACCGCCTTTCCCGTATCGTCATTCCGAGCGCAGCCGAGGAATCTCTACTGCACTACGGTAATCAGCACGTATGCACCGAGGAAAGACGATGCCCATTGCCTCACATGCGGCAATGGGCATTCTGCGATAGAGATTTCTCGGCAACGCTTTCAATGACGATACGAGAGAGCCTGCTGTCTCCCAGTCCCCCAGTCTCCTAGTCTCCTAGTCTCCTAATCCCTAATCCCTAGTCCCTAGTCACCAGTCCCTAGTCACCAGTCCCTAGTCACTCCAAATAAAAAAGCTCACGACAGAAGCCGTGAGCTTTTTATCTTCCACCGATCAAACAAGCGCCATCACCGCCATGTGACGGCCTGTTTTTCCGCCGGATTTCCGATACGAGTAGAAGAGATCATCATGACAGTAGGTGCAGAGCCCGCAGTCTTCGATGTGGCCGGCCGGTATGCCCGCCTTTTCGAGAAGGCGGCGGTTCGCATTGTGCAGATCGAAGAGGTACTTCCCATTGGCTTTTTTGACCGAAAGACGCGAGATCTCCTTCTCATTGAAGAGCTTATAGAATTCCTCTACCACTTCCTCCCCCACCTCGAAGCACTCCAGTCCGATCGCCGGACCGATCGCACACAGGATATCCTCCCGCTTCGAGCCATAGTTCTTCTCCATTTTCGCCACCGTGAGCGCAGCGATATTGCCAGCGGTCCCCCTCCAGCCTCCATGAGACAGCGCGATCGCCCGCTTCACCGGATCGTAGAAAAAGAGCGGCGTGCAGTCGGCATAATTCATCGTGATCGGGATATCCTTCTCATCCGTCATGAAGCCATCACAGGCAGGGATCGCCGTCTCCATCGTGAGTGCGCCGCGTCCGGCATCCTTCTCCGTCACCTTGTAGATGTAGGTGCCATGCACCTGATTTCCCGAGACAAGGCGCGAGGCGGAAAGCCCCAGTGCCTCGAAATAGCGGTGGCGGTTCTCACGCACCGCATCCGCATCGTCGCCCGTATGGAAGCCCATATTCAGAGAGGAAAATGGCGGCTCACTCACCCCGCCAGTGCGGCATGACACAGCCGCTACGACCCCCTGTCCCTGATAACATTCGAATGTCATGTAAAGGATCCCGTCTGCGGAAATAAATTTCATAAGCCCCAAGCCACCTTTCGATGCGAATAAAAAGGAAAATATGTCTTCTTATTATAGCATACAGAACCTGCTGCCCCTTTTATTTCTCCATCCATTTCCTCATATCCTCCGGCACGGGAGCGATGAATCTCATTTCCTTTCCCGTCACCGGATGAGCGAAGCGGACGGTATAGGCGTGAAGTGCCTGCCGCGTCATGAGACCGAGGGGCCCGCCGTAGAGGTCATCACCTAAGAGCGGATGCCCGAGGCTCGCAAAATGCACGCGGATCTGGTGCGTGCGTCCCGTCAGAAGATGGATCTTCAAAAGCGAATACCCTTCATACTCGCCCAGCACCTCATAGTCCGTGATGGCACGCTTGCCGTCTTCCCTGACCATCCACTCCACGATCGAACCGTCCCTGCGTCCGATGGGGCGATCGATGCGCCCTGCCTTCTCATCCATATGTCCGGAAACGAGAGCCAGATACTCGCGGTAGATCTGATCATGGCTCTTAGAGAGGTCATACTGCCCCTTCGCTGACTTAGCCACCACGACAAGCCCCGTCGTATTGCGGTCAAGACGATAAATGGGATGGATGCCCGCCTCGATGCGCCGCTGCGCATAGTAGCCTGCGACCGCATTCACCAGCGTATCATGCGCGCCGCGCGCCGTCGGATGGATGATCATGCCCGGCCCCTTATTCACGACGAGGAGCGCCTCATCCTCATACGTGATGGAGAGCGGGATGTCCGATGGGACGATATCATTCTCCTCACTCCACGTGAGCACGATGCGATCGCCCTTTGCGACTCTCCTGCGCGCATTGTGTACCTCCTCGCCATTCACCGTCACGCGCCCATTCCATTTGATCCGCTTCCACAATCCGCCGGACAAATGCAGCACCTTCACCGCGTCCTTCACCATCCGCCCCGCCTGGGCCTCCGATACGATCAGTTCAAGCTCCAAAATAGTTATCTCCTTTAGGTCATCCGTTTCACTCATTATAAAGGGTTCAGGGTTCGGGGTGCAAGGTTCAGGGTTAGCCCGCGGGGCGTGCCGTCCATGGATTGCGGGTGAAAGCTTCGTTTGAATTAGAAATGAGAAATTAGAAATGAGAAATGGTGGTGCGGCGCATAAAA
>JAIJLI010000668.1 GCA_022722495.1 Dialister sp.
CCGTTCCTTCCATTGCTCGTATGCGAGTTTCTTTTCTGCTGCTGTTGCCATATACCTATATTATTTAACGCCCATCTGTTCCATGATAAACAAGTCTTGCAGATGATTGATTAGCTTCATCAGCTCGGTTGTTATCGTAGGGTCAGACTTGGCACGGAACTCCAACCACTTGCTAAACATCATGGACACCTCGATGACATCCACCACATTAGCTTTCTTGTCAAGTTTCTCAATGACAGAAGAGAGCTTTGCGAGCTTGTCACCCAGTCCAGCCATTGCCATTGGATCACCAGATTCATTCACTTGCGTTATGAGCGCATCAATGGTCAACAACAGCTTGTTGACCAGTTCGGGACGTGTGACACTCTTGGCCGCACGTGCCTCCTTCCATCCATCAGCCACACACCACTTGGATATGGTGACACGTGAGATGCCTACCTTTTCGGCAATCTCAGCCTGTTCCATACCCGACATGAACAGTGTTCGAGCCAATGAACGTTTCTTTTCTATTTCAGCTTTTGTCATGTGCAATACTTTATTAAAAAATCAAATGCACTGCAAAATTGCAACAATTCGGTAGCATCACCAAAATAGTGTGCAACCATTTCATACAAGTGTGCAATCATTTCACACTTTTTTGGCGGTCAACAAATTAAGCAGTAATATTGCAGCGCAAAACGCAAAAAGCGAGAAAATGAAACGAGTAAGAATTTCAAACAACAGCCTTAACAGTTACGGTAGTCGTGTACTGACGGAAGGCATGGACGTGCAGCAGTATTGTCGCAATCCCGTACTTCTTTATATGCACGAACGTGGCAATGTTATTGGCTATGTGAAAGACCTCAAAGTGGAAAACGATGAGGTGACTGGTGAACTGATGTTCGATGAAGCCACGCCACTCTCCAAGCAATGCAAGAAGCAATGGGAGTTCGGTAGCCTGAAAATGGTGAGTGTGGGCATTGACATCGTGGAAGAGAGTGAAGACCCAGAGGTGATTGTTCCTGGTCAAAAATACAAGACCATCACCAAGAGCAAACTCTTTGAAGTATCAGTCGTGGACATAGGAGCCAATGACGATGCCATCGTAATGAGAAAGAACGGCGAACAAATCACATTAGGCAAGGACGGAAAGAATCCGCTGACCTTGCTCAGTAACAACAAAAATTTAAACAACAAGCAAATGGAACAGAAAATTTTGTGCGCACAGCTCGGATTGCCTGAGACGGCAGACGAGGCGACCATCCTTCAGAAAATCAACTCGCTGAAGGAAGCAGAGACAGAAAAAGAGACGCTTGCCAAGGAGAAAGCCCAGCTCACACTCTCTGCCATTACAACAACCGTGGAGAC
>JAIJLI010000669.1 GCA_022722495.1 Dialister sp.
TCCTGCTGGCTGCCAAGATTTCCATCACACTCGGCGTCGATGGACACCGTGCAGACATCACGCTGATCAAGACGGCAGAAACCATCGCGGCCGTAGAAGGTCATACTGAGGTCACGAAGGAAGACATCCGTGAGGCTTCTCGTCTGGCGCTCCCGCACCGTATGAGACGCCGTCCTTTCGAAGAACAGACTCTGGACTGGTCCGAAGTGGATAAGGTCATCGACGATGAAGCGTAACGGATTTCCTTTCGCCGCCATCTGCGGCGCAGAAAAGGCGAAGGAAGCGATCCTCCTCACCCTCGTAAATCCGCATGCCGGAGGGCTTCTCCTGTCCGGTGAAAAGGGAACAGGGAAATCCACGCTCGTCCGAAGCGCCAGAGAGCTTCTGGACGCCCCGTGGGTAGAGGTGCCGATCAGCATCACAGAAGACCGCCTCTTCGGGGCTATCGATGCCGAAGAGGCCATTCGGAGCGGACACAAAAAGCTCCTGCCGGGTCTTATCGATGAAGCCAATGACGGGCTACTCTACATTGATGATGCGAATCTGCTGCGCGATGACCTGCTTTCTGCCATTCTGAACATTCGCGAGGCAGGCGGCTACCGCCTCGAGCGTGATGGTCTCTCCGAGCAGAGAGAGTCTCATTTCACGGTACTTTCTGTCATGAATCCAGAAAGTGGTACGCTCTCTTCCTCCTCACTCGACCGTTTCGGGCTTTTTGCGCAGGTAGAGCCTGCGACAGATGATAAGACCAGAATTGAAATCATTCGACGTGTACTGGATTTCGAAAAAGACGGACTTGCCTTCCGTAAGAAATGGGAGCAAGAAACAGAAGCGCTGAAAGATCAGATTGCAAAAGCCAGAGAGAGACTTAAAGATGTCGAAGTGTCCCCGGCCATGATCCAGCTGGCTGCCGTCTATACACTGAAGGCGCATGTGGCGGGACATCGTGCGGATATTTATCTCATCGAAGCTGCCAGGGCCGAAGCTGCTTTGGCCGGCAGAAAATATGTCCTTCCGAAAGATCTTGAAAAGGCTGCAGAATTTATACTGCCCCATCGCATGAGAAAGGCGGAAGAAGAGGAAAGCCGGCGAGAGGATACAGACAATCCGCCGCCTCAGTCGTCGGATAGCGAGACACCTTCGAAAGATCAGCCACAGGATCCTTCTCAAAGTGATCAGAATTTTACAAGACCGGAGCAGCCGCAGCCCGAGCAGACGGATACGGAAGACAGCAAGGGCAATGAGAATTCAAATGATACCAATGCCCAGATGTCGAATCCGAAGGGGGCTTCCCGGGAACGTGTCGATGTGGCAAATCTCCATGTCAACCTGCCTCCGATGTGGAT
>JAIJLI010000670.1 GCA_022722495.1 Dialister sp.
TCATCAAGCAGCATAAGGGACTGCATTCCAAGAAACAGAGTAAAGGCGTATTTGTGCTTGCCCACCTGCAACAGTATAGAAGCAGATGAGCAAGTTTTTTTATTTCTAAAAACTATCAGTATGATTTCAATTTTTGTTATTGTCGTATTTATCTCCATCCTGGTGGGTATGGCTATTTCCGTGAGTGCGTTTGGTACTGGCGGTAAGCGAGCCAAGATGTTTGAAAATATCTATTTCAGTGTAGAGGATGTGGATGGAATTGGCGTGGTGTATACAAAGAAGGGTGATTATTCTGCCATTCTCAAAATGGAGAATCCGGTAAGAAAATATTCAGCAGATATAGATAGCTATTACGACTTCACCACCCTGATGGCATCTGTAATGCAATTGTTGGGAGACGGATATGCCATCCATAAGCAGGATATCTTTGTCCGTAAGAAGTTTGATATGACCAGAATATCTTCCGAGAACAAAGACAGCAAGAAGCGTTTCCTTTCAGACGCATATTTCCGCTTTTTTAATGGCAGAGCCTATACAGAGAGCACTACTTATCTCACTATTACACAGCGAGGCAAGAGTGGCGGTCTCAAAACCTACGACTCTAACAAGTGGAGAGACTTTCTCGTGAAGATTCGTAAAGTGGAAGACCGTTTGAAGAGTGGCGAGATCAGCTGCAAGTTCCTCACATCCAAGGAATGCCAGGAGTTTGCAGACCGTTTCTTTGCGGTTGATTTCACAAATGAGAAAGTAAGCATGTCCAATTTCAAGGTAGACAGTGAAGAAATCGGTATGGGCAATTCCCACGTGAAAGTGTACAGCCTCCTTGATATTGACAATGTAGGATTACCGAGCAATCTCCGTCCCTATAGTGAAACTACCGTAAGCAATGCCGTTCTTCCAGAGGATTTGCTCTCAGAGATAGACCATATCCCTGGTGTAGATACCGTTATTTATAATCAGATTCTCTTCCTTCCTAACCAGAAGAGAGAGATGGCAAAGCTGGATAAGAAGAAAAACCGCCATGCTTCTATCCCGAATCCGTCCAATCTGATAGCAGTAGAAGATATCAAGGCTGTTCAGAACGAAATTGCAAGAAATAGCAAAACCCTTGTATATGCACACTTTAATCTCGTCATAAAGATTGACGCAGGCAAGGATTTTCAGAAGATTACCAACAATTTGGAAAACATCTTCTCCAAGTACAGCATCAATATCTCCAAGCGTGCCTATAACCAGTTGGAACTGTTCGTGGCAAGCTTTCCTGGCAACTGTTTCCGTCTTAACAGGGACTATGATCAGTTCCTTACGTTGTCAGAGGCAGCTCTGTGTCTGATGTATAAGGAGCA
>JAIJLI010000671.1 GCA_022722495.1 Dialister sp.
CTCACAAGAAGATGATGCAGGGCTTGATTTGATTGATTTCTATGTTCTTCCGCATTATCTTACAGCACCATTTAAGAAAGTTACCGAGAAAATAATGACCGAGTTTTCGGATTTGAATCTATGCCCAATTAACAACTGTCAGGGAATTGTAATTGATGGTGAAGGTTCAAAGGTTATTTGCAAAGACTAATTTGAAAATTCAAGTTTGTCGAACTGATAAAATCCCTTTAGTTCCTAAAGGGCGCACTACTCTCTGTCGAGAGTAGTGCGCCCTGCGGAGCTTCATTCCCGGTCAGCAGAAGAAAACTGCTCGACCGAGCATGTTTCGTCACTTCGTTCCGTCAAGGTGGCTACACCCCCTTGCGACGCTTGTGCGTCTATCCCTTGTGGACTTGCCGTCCGCAAACAGCATGAAATGCTGTTCGCCGCCAGCAAGTTTGGAAAAACAAATACCGAAAATCAGACCGTTTGGCCATAAAAAAATCCCCCTAAAGCAGTTTGGTTATTTACCTTGTCTGCTTTAGGGGGATCATATCATTTGGCGCGTGTGTCTTTTTTGCTGCGGCATACGGAGAAAACGTGTTGAGGGAACGGAAGTGATCATTGGAGATCTTCGCGGTGCTTTTTTCGCCGCTCCATGCCCTCTGCAACTTTAGGAACTGAGCCAACCGCAGAGCCTGGTCGGATCCGTATTTTCCCGGTGCCTGCTATTTTCTCAAGTCGATCCCGCGAATCTGCTGACGGAGCGGAAGTACGGAGTAGGGGGCGACGGAGAATTCATCGACGCCCATCTTAAGGAAGGTCTCTGTGATGGAGAGATCACTGCCGAGCTCACCGCACATGCCGACCCAGATGCCGGCTTTGTGTGCATTTTCTACCGTCATCTGGATGAGCTTTAGGACGGCAGGATGATGCGGATTGAAAAAATCGGTCAGATTGCGGCTAGTGCGGTCGACGACCAAGGTGTACTGCGAGAGGTCATTCGTGCCGATGGAGAAAAAGTCGACTTCTTTCGCGAGCTTGTCGCTGATGAGTGCAGCAGCCGGTGTCTCGATCATGATGCCGATCTCCATCTGCTTGTCGTAAGCGATGCCTTTCTTATCGAGCTCCATCTGGACTTCTGTCAGTATCTCCTTCGCCTTCCACACTTCCCAGACGGAAGTAATGAGCGGGAACATGATGGCCGCTTTGCCATAGGCGCTCGCACGGAGGATGGCACGGAGCTGGACTTTGAATATCTCAGGACGCTTCAGGGAGATACGGATCGCACGCAGACCGAGTGCCGGATTCTCCTCTTTCGGCAGGTGGAAAGCGGAGGCTTCTTTGTCTGCGCCGATGTCGAG
>JAIJLI010000672.1 GCA_022722495.1 Dialister sp.
CGAGGTTTATATGGCCTATGATGGAATACACGTCTATAAACTTAACGACTTCCGTTATTCAGACGACAACCTTACTCCTTTCTTTGAACGCATTCCTGCTCACAACCAATACTTCACAGCATGCCCCTACGATTTCATCGGTTTCTCGCAGAATCGAGACGGCAAAGTTTGTGCTGTCCTTCGCCAACAGCTTGTTGTAAATGCAAGGGAAGCTACTCCCGAAGAAATCAAGGCTGAGTTTGAACGCATCGGTTTTCACGCAGAAGACAATGGAGAATATTTCACCAATGGCATTCACGACATCTTCGATGCCGTGCCTAACAACGTGCTAGTTGGAGATGATGGCAACTACTATTTCATAGACACCATCATCTTCCTGTCAGACAATAACGGCTTGGATACTTACAAAAAGTATTCACCAAATTACTCAAAATCTAAAACGAATAAAAGATGAAACTTAATGCTTCATCCTTTATTCATTTTAGACGTCTATTTATCGTAAATTCGCAAAACTTTATTTTACGACAACCGTTGTATTACTTGCTACTGTTGCATCTACTTCATAACCCGCTGTCATTTGTGCTTTACCCCCACATGGGAAAGGAAGGCAAGTACAACAAAAGATTATAACCGATAAAGGCGTTCTATTTACACCTTTGATATAAACTTCACTAGATGTGAAAGATACTTGTTCACCCGATGGTAGAGTTAAATAACGGAGTTTTATACCTAAACGTCCACGTGTACCAAACGCTGTAGAACGTTTAGCCTCATAAACTGTTCCTTTTGCTAAAGTTCCTGCTGGTATAACTGTTTTCCCATCAACATTAACATTTCTGCTCACTTTAAAATCAACAGTTTCACCTTCATGTACTTCTGCAGCTCTAATGGTTTTCAACGCCTCTAATGGTACAATTGTACCTGCCTTAATTACAACAGACTGCTGCGCAAAAGCCCCAAAAGAACTTAATAGAAACATTGCACTAAATAAAAATTTCTTCATAACATGTATGCCATTGGCCTTTATGCTAACTGTTTCCCAGAAGTAAGCGGTTAATAAAAGGAAAAGCGTGGGAACTATTGCTTATATGTCAGGACTGAGGTTGTGGAAGGACCTACTTGTTGACAATGAAACAATAGCCCACGCTATGAGATATATCATGCCCTAAAGAAAAGGGTACAATAATCCTTATGCGTGAGCTGAATTGCCATTATCCAAACAAGTATTGAAACTTCCACATTTCAGTCCTTGGATAATATCAAAACGCTCTATATTAAATTGAGTCTTCATCACGGCAAGTCTTTTCATGCCGCTCCAACTCGAATGCAAAGGTAGTGA
>JAIJLI010000673.1 GCA_022722495.1 Dialister sp.
TGCAAACGGTCAAAGCGTGCCTTCTTCTCCAAATCAATCTTTCCGGGATTGATTCTATAGGCATCCACTAGGCGTTTCAGTTCAAGAGTATAGATGAGAGATGCAGCATTCCATTCAGCCTTATACTGGTTGGCAAAGTCTTCATCTGCCGGATGATTTGCATATTGATTATACGCCTGTTCTAACTGCCATTCTTGTCTGCAAAGGCTCTTGATTCTTGTATTGACAGGAAGTTTATCGATATCACCGGAATGGATGTCATCTGCTATGGTCAGGGATTCCACATAATCTTTCATCAAGGGAACAATAAGTTCCTTCTCTAATTCCTTTTGCTCTATGATACCATTGATAACGAGGCTGTTCTTCATCTTTTGAAGGTCATTCTGACTGAGTTTTACATGATGATTGCTTGACAGGGCAAACAATTCCCCTTGCTTATCCACCAGTATGCTGTCAATGTCAACACCCTTGTCTGTATGGAATAGGGCAATACTATGAGGTGTCTTGTAGAAGGCTTCTCCATTGGGAAGTTTGTTTCCCAATGTTTCAACCAGAGCTGCAGACAGTTTGCTGTCACGCTGTCTGTAAACGCCATCATATATGACATCCAGTAATGCCTTATAGTTGCAGGCATTCATATGGTCAATAACCAAGGTTTTATCTTCATTTGTGTCAGAGTGTCCCTTCAATGCTATTTGTGTGCCACCATGAATGATTTCCCAAGATTCTGGTATAAACATACCATTCTCTACACCATACGCCTTCTGCTGCTCAATAGCTATTTTTCCTTCAGTGATAGCTATTGGAGAATCCAAGACGGTACGTCCGATCATCTCATACTGTATTTTAGCTTCCCTGGCATCCGCAAGCCTATCATTAAAAGCAGCTTCTTCTCTACTGGATAAAGGATGAAAGACAGTCTGAAAATCGTTTTTGAACTTTTCAAAGCCGATGCTCTCTTTCTTCCCGGAGATATCAGTAGGGGTATATTTTATCAATGAGAGTGTTGGTTCTTCTTTATCGCCAGTCTCTAAACCTTCTGCATGGTAGATATCTCCATTGTTGGTTTTGAAGTATCTGTCAAGAATGTCTCTTGCCTCATACTTTCTGATAATATCCAACTGTTTGTCCGGTAGGATATAATTCAGTGCCTTCAACTCCTTCAGTTTAGCTACCTGTTCGGTTTCATTGTCTGCCACCGGTAGCCCTTTTACATAGCTGCTCATGATGCCGCCTTGCCATTGTACATGATTGAAACCGGGTCTTGCTGTAGAGCCAAAGCTTTCTATATAAGCCTTTTTGCCGGCTTCGACCGCCCATTTTTCAATTTGGGAAA
>JAIJLI010000674.1 GCA_022722495.1 Dialister sp.
AAGCACCCGTTCACCAGAATACAGGTGCGATACTTCCTCAGCACGATGTCCGGCTTGCCCGGCAAGCGTGGATGATTGAGCCGATACCTGAATCCCCTAGCCCACAGAAATTTCCTGACAAGAATCTCCGGTTTAGTATCCCTGCCTCTTATTGCCGCCATATTGTTGTGGCGCTGTTCTATGGTCAAACGGTCCGGCATACTCTTTATTTACAAATACATCTTTTAACGTAACTTAGAAATAAAAACGAGGTCACTCTTACCAGCAACCTCGTTCAAATATTAGTTGAGTTTTAAAATATCCTCCTTGGCAAGCCCTGTATATCTTGCAATTTTATCAATAGGCTCGTTTTCCATCAGCATAATCTTAGCCATTTCTATTTTACACTCTTTTTTACCTTCTATTCTACCTTCTATGATAGCTCCTTTATATGCAGCAATGTTATCACGCATCACCTTGATACTTTCATCATATTTTTCACGGTCTTCCTTACTGAGTGCAGTGATATCCGCTATCTCAGCCAGTTTCTGGAAGACGGCATTTCTTGCCATAAACGGCATTCTTTCCAATGTACTCATATTCTTTAAAACAAATATCCAACGTTCAAAATCAGTTTCACATTCATCCTCCTCCTTAGTAAAGAGGGGAAGCATAAGATATATCATTCTGAGATTATCAGAGAAAACCCGTCCTGTTTCTGTATCCACAAGACAAACATCTGTTCTAAACTTCTCAGGGCTTCTACTCTCTATATTGAAGTTCATAAAACATACAGTATAGACCGGCGCGAGGTGATAGTCCCATTCCCCCTTCACGCCTTGCTTTACTATAGCACGCGAAGCATAATAAAGAGAGCGATCTACAAAATGTTCCTGATAACGGTTTTGCATCTCCACAATAATATGCTGTCCCTGATCTGTAGTACAATATATATCATATATGATACCACGCATATTCTTTGCCTCGGGCAATTGCTCCTTGTCCTTAAAGGTGATATCCGTTATCGTATGCTCACCCTTCAGGAGATCATTGAGGAAACTAATCAGTAAATCTTTAGTGATTTCCTGTCCAAAGATCAGTTTAAAACCCCAATCAGAAAATGGATTTATAAACTTTCCCATACGCTATCTTATTTTTTCTGCAAATTTACATTTTTCCTTTGAAAACACAAAAGAAAAAGCCCAAAAACTTGCATAAAAGAGAAATATTTCATATATTTGCAGAAGAAAAGCTGCACTCGGCAATTTGAAAGCAGCTTTCATTGCGCTCGTTTGCATTACAAACATTTTAAATTATATAATTATGTTAGGAATAAATGCACCAAAAGTTTTAGCT
>JAIJLI010000675.1 GCA_022722495.1 Dialister sp.
CCCATTCCCAGTACCTTGCCGTGGTTGGTGCTCACGGCTACTCCCTTCTGTCCGATGGTTCGGATGATGTAATCCGCTACGTGGCGATAGTTGAAGCCTGCATCTGCACTCAGGGTGTGCGCATCATTGAAAGTATGCTGATAGCCCAGATTCAGATTCACGTTGTCGCTCTTCTCAGGGCGGAGGGTAGCATTGCCGTCCTCATAATCGCCATCACCAAAGAGCTCACGGTCGGTGGGCAGGCGATAGGTGCGCTCATACGACAGTTTTACCTGCAAGTCTTTGTGCAACAGAAAGTAAGTTCCAGCTGCACCATAGCCCAGGGCATCGGTAGAACGTTCCTGCTCCTGATAGTCGGCACGTCCGGATGAAGCGATATTCACAGGTCCTCTTACATGCGAATCGTAGTACTTCAGGAAAGCCACCATGTTCCAATGCTGATTAGGGATAAACTTGTACGACAGTCCCAGGGTGTTCTTGGCATTAATGCGGCGCATGAAGGTGGCAGCTGAACTCTGAACGCTATTGGATGCCGCATTGGTGGTGCGGCGGCGATAATGGGTATAAGTATCGTTGAGCGTAAAGAAATGCTGGTCGCCAAGATGATAGGTCAGGTTGGCAACAGTGGCCAGGGTGTAGCCCTTGAATTCGGCAAGTGTTGGAACTCCCTCGCCCTGATAGGCATTTACCTTATACTCGCCCGTCCAGCTATAGGTACGGCTGAGCGTATCCACATTATTGGTTTTCACCATGTCGTAACGTGCCGACAATCGGAAGTTCAAACCTGGGATAGCAAGATTTCGCTTCTCATAGAGTAGCGAGGGAGTTAATCCTTGCGCTGTGCGATACTTGCCGCCAAACACGATTTTCATCAGGTTGGCGTTCTGTATCTGTGCATATTCATGGCTATAGTTCAAGCCGAAGACGAGCTTGTCGGCCCATGTCTTATCTACCACACCCAGCTGCAAGATGACAGCTTCATTGTGGTATCTGTCGTGGAACCGGCGGAACCACGCCTCTTCGTTGCTCACCGCATTAGTCTCAAGATCAGTCCATTGTGTCTTTACCTTATAGTCGTTGTCTGAATAGTTCTGATAGGCGTTCAGACGGAGCATAAGCCCCGATTTGCCCATCCATCCAAGAGAGAGATTACTGCGATGGGTATTGAATGAGCCATAGCTATAGCTGGCATCAACGTATGTATGCGGAGAGTGGTCGGTCACGATATTGATGGCACCTCCCATGGCATCTCCACCGAAATCTACGGGTACGACACCCTTATATACCTCAATACTGTTGGCAAAGCTCGCAGGTATATTGTTGATGCTGAAACT
>JAIJLI010000676.1 GCA_022722495.1 Dialister sp.
ATCGCCATTGATGTCAATGAAAGACTCAACTGCCTCATCCGTATTCTTTGGCGCACTGCCAGAGATGGAGAATTGAGCCAGCCATGCAGTCTGCTGGTTCAGTATGGTTGCCTTGCCCTTGGAGATTAGATTTGTGATGCTTGACGCTGAAGCCACAGGGTTACCGCCATATCCCCATGCCTGTGAAGCATTGTCGGAGTTGCTGGAGCCGATGCCCTTATAGATTTCGCCGCTCAGTCCACCAAGAGAGTTGGTGTATTGAATCGTACCGCCAGCGATGATGTCAGGGAAACCATCACCATTCATGTCCATCATGGTGACCTCTGTCTTGGCACTACCGCTCGCATCGTTGTGTGTGATACCAAGCGCACCGCCTTGCACTACCGTGCTCTTGCTGGACATCACTTGGCTTACTGCCGCAGCACCAGTACCTTGCAAATACTCACCTGCAAGTCCTGCTACCTCGGTATCGTTATCCAACGGATTGGAGAGAAGAACATCCTGCTCGGTCAGTCGGGCTGTGCTTGCCTCGGTTGCAGTAAGATAGATGTCCTGTCGCTGACCGACCCACTTGTCCATAGAAGTCTGGTCTGTACCCAATGGAGTGAATGCCATCGTGAGAGGGTCAACCTTGTCGTTCTCGTTTTCAGGCAATTTCAGCAATGACTCGTCAATAGGCTTGGCATATCTGCCCTCTGCCGAGTTATAGACAAAACCTCCCCAGCCACGGTAAAGCATACCGAAGCCAAGATTGTCATTCTCTGCATAGAATCCAGCAAGCACATTCTCTGTTACGAGACCTGCCGCATCTTTCAGAATGGAAACAGAGGCTGAAGTAACAGTTTCATTAGAGATTGCTGCCGGATAGCTGTATTCAAACCAGATGTTCTTTCCTGCAGTAGTTGCAAATCGCAGAGTATCGGCTTTCAAGATGCCATTCTCGATATTGAAAGACTTCTTGCCAACAAGTGCATCCTCTGTCTTGGCGGTCAAAGTAATCTGACCGTTGATAGAATTGTCTGAAAGGGTAAGCACTGGTGACACAACCAAAAGGGTATCAGTCGCTGTGGTCAAGTATGGCTTGCCCTCCGTCAAGGCATTTGCAAATGTATTGTAGTGTGCAGGAACGGCTACCGTCTGTTCGATATTGGCAGAGTCCTTATAAGTCACAGACGCTTGCCAACCGATATTCTTCCAATCAACATTTGAGGTGGATGAAATCTCAAAGCTGAAGTTGGTCAGCTTTTCTGTATTCTCCAGACTGATGTTGAGAGAATCACCATTGAAAGCCTCACCAGCCTTCAATGTACGAGCAAGGACAGTCTTCTTGGTAT
>JAIJLI010000677.1 GCA_022722495.1 Dialister sp.
GATATAGGTGACATAGGGATGATAGACTTCCGAATCCCGTTTTGCCTGGCCAGTCTTTTCATCAAAAGTCAGATTGGCAAAATGCTTGGTCACAGAACTACTGGTCAGTCCTTCCAATAATTCTACGGTACCACTCAAGTTGCGTTCTCCTTTAGTATAGTTCAGATAAGCCAATTTACTTGCCAAATTATCCAGCACTTTTTCAACTAAAGCATTATCCGTGGTATCGATACCGGCACTATCGGTCGCAATAGCAATTGTAGATGCGGAAGTCCCCTCTGCTGTAGAATCACCCTTATCCCCCAAATCAGTGCTAGAAAGACTTAGTGGTTTAGATTCTTCAATAGTAATGTTCCCACCAAGAATCTTCGTCGGATCAGAAGCATCATGATCATAAATAAATGTGCCATTTCCACTGTAAGTACCGATGTGAAGATTATCACTGCCCATCTTCACATAGCCACGACTGGCTGTCGTTTTACCGCCGGTCAAAGCAGATAATTTGATACCTCGACCAGTTTCTCCCATATTCCACTGACCGTTAGAGTTGATCGATACTGATCCATTATCACGCAACAAGGAACCATCCCATGTGGAACCATTCAAAGTCACAGTGCCAATGCTATCATTATCTGCCTTATAAGTAGAACCCTTAGTAAAGGCTACATTGACATTCCCCTTCACTTGCCCTGTGTAATTTCCATCCACAGATAAAGAGACCTGACTACCTGCATCGTCATCTGTACTAATCGATTCATCTGTTAATCCACTTACAATGCCCAATGTGATGTTGCCACCTTTTTCTGCGCAAATGGCAGATTTATCTGCTTTCTTGACTTTCACAGCATCTAAAGTAACCTTGCCTCCGTCATGTGCATATACGGCATGACCATTGGGTGATTCAATACTAACAGTATTGGTTCTATTATAAATCTTCTGACCAGTTAATAAGGAGACTTCCCCATTCTTTCCTGCTTCAACACCAGTAGTTTTCTTACCATCCAATGTCAGATTAATGCCACCATTAACCACTACCTTACTCGTGGTATCACCATTTTCATGCCCTGCATAAATCCCAGTTGCTTCCGTCCCTTTGACCGTAGCATTCAATTCATCAGCAATCACGCTGACCTGATTTCCTGTCCCACTATACGCCAAGTAAGCTTTGGAATCAGCTAAAGAAGACGCATCTGCATTCATCTGTAAAGTAGAATTGAACGAACTATTTTCCGTCAGATTTGAAATTCCTGTATCTTTCCCATCTGTACGAATAGCCGCATACACATTATCTGTAGCGGGAGTAGTAAAATTAACATCCACTGCTCCT
>JAIJLI010000678.1 GCA_022722495.1 Dialister sp.
AATCTCTCTGCGCTACCTACAGGTTCCAGTCCTTGGGCGAGTACCGTGCACTTCTCTCCTTATATAATATATCCTTGGAGGAGGTCAGAGGCGAAGTTGCCGGTCGTGAGTATCATGGTTTTGTCTATTCTGCCACGGACGGACAGGGCAACAAAGTTGGAAATCCTTTCAAGGCTTCCAAGATTGACAAATCTGTCGGTGTGGAGGCAATAGAAAAACGGTTCGCTTATTCTGCCAAGAAGTTCAAGGAGGAAAAGAAACTCTCCGAGATGACCAAACATAGCGTGGAAGCTGTCTTGAAGCAGACGTACCATAAGGATAAGTTCATTGAACTGCTGAAAGCAAAAGGCATTGATGTTGTTTTCCGCCATACAGCTGACGGCCGTATCTACGGAGCAACATTCATTGACCACCGCACTCAAAGCGTTTTCAATGGTTCAAGGCTTGGAACGAATCTTTCTGCCAATGCCCTGCAGGAGCACTTCACCTTGCCTTACGAGAATGAGCAGCCGATACCACTTACCATTCCAAAGGAAAATGGCACAATGCCGGAACAGGAATATCAAGGTTCTGGCTTGTTCAATGAGGACGGCAGCGGTCTTGGACTGATGGCAGGGAATGGTTCTTCCAACGAGGCAAAGGAGGCAGCGTTCGATAGAGAGTTGCGCAGAAAGAAAAAGAAGCGCAAAGGTCCGAAACTTTAATCATTTTCAAGGTTGGCTTTCTTATACAATGGAGAAAGCCATCCTTCGATCAAAAACAATTTGTATAACTTCAAAACAGAAAAACAATGGCACAAGAAGACGATTTGAGAGCATTGGGGAAAATTATGGATTTTCTCCGTGCCGTGAGTATAATTCTCGCTATTATGAATGTATATTGGTATTGCTACGAGGCAATGCACATGTGGGGAGTGACAATCGGGGTTGTTGACAGAATTCTGATCAACTTCAACCGTACAGGCGGTTTATTCCATTCCATTCTCTACACCAAGCTGTTTTCGCTTTTACTCTTGGCACTCTCATGTCTTGGAACCAAGGGAGTAAAGGCAGAGAAGATGAGTTGGAACAAGATTTGGACGGTTCTTGCCGTAGGCTTCTGTCTGTTCTTCCTCAACTGGTGGATATTATTGTTGCCTATATCACATTTGGGCAATGCCACGCTGTACATCTTTACAATGACAGTGGGTTATATCTGCCTGTTGATGGGCGGACTCTGGATGAGCAGACTCTTGAAACACAACCTCATGGAGGATGTCTTCAATAATGAGAACGAGAGCTTCATGCAGGAGACCAAACTAATGGAGAACGAGTATTCCGTCAATCT
>JAIJLI010000679.1 GCA_022722495.1 Dialister sp.
CACTACTGTCCCGTTAAAGTGGACTAATCGCTCTTTGAATTAATTGAAATACAGTCTATTAGGTGGTGTTTTGGAATGAAACGGACTTGATTTCGTAACTTTGCAGTCAAATAAAAATGACTGCTATGTTCCAAGACAAATACGTTTTTGCCCAGCTCACCGCTTTTTTGAACAGAACTCAGTTTAACAACTATGTTCGCAAGTATGATGGAAACCGCTATGTGAAGCATTTCACTTGTTGGAATCAGTTGCTTGCAATGATGTTTGGTCAACTGAGTAATCGAGAGAGTTTGCGAGATTTGATTGTTGCTTTTGAAGCACATAGAGCAAAGCAATACCATCTTGGATTAGGGCGTAAGCCTATTGCGAAAACGACATTTGCTTCTGCCAATCAGAATCGTGACTACCGTATCTTTGAAGACTTTGCTTTCTATATGATGGAGCAAGCCAGGAAGAAACGAGTAACGGATATCTTCAAGTTGAAAGGCAATGTGTATGCTTTCGACTCAACGACCATTCCATTGTGTTTGTCGGTCTTCTGGTGGGCAAAGTTCCGTAAGAAGAAGGGAGGAATAAAAGCACATGTGCTATATGACCTCGAATCTCAAGTTCCAGCTTTCTTCCATATCTCTACAGCATCAGTTTACGACTCAAAGGCTATGAAGGAAATTCCTTATGAATCAGGTTCTTACTATGTTTTCGACCGTGGATACAATGCATTCAAGGAGCTTTTCAAAATACATCAGCATGAATCGTTCTTTGTTGTGCGAGCCAAGAAGAATCTGCAATACAAATGCTGTAAATGGAGGCGCAGGTTGCCAAAGAATATATTGACAGATGCTGTGATTGAATTCACTGAATACAATTCATACCGGAAGTATCCGGAGAAACTCAGACTCGTCAAATTCTATGATGAAGAACAAGGTAGGGAGTTTGCCTTCCTGACAAATGCTTTTCATCTAACAGCTCCTGAAATCGCCAACCTTTACAAGAACAGATGGCAGATAGAGCTGTTCTTCAAATGGCTAAAGCAGCACCTCAAGATCAAGAAGTTTTGGGGTACTACAGAGAATGCTGTGAGAATCCAAATCTCATCGGCAATCATAGCCTATTGCCTTGTTGCTATCGTACAACATGATTTGCAACTTAAGCGATCAACTTATGAGGTTCTTCAGATTCTAAGCATTTCTCTTATGGATAAGACACCACTCGTAGATCTCTTCGAAAGGACAGATTTCAATAATGTCAAAGAACTCGATTGTCCCCTCTTTCCGGGGTTATTTGATTAATATTTAACTGGTCCCGATTTTAACGGGACACTAATG
>JAIJLI010000680.1 GCA_022722495.1 Dialister sp.
CCATAGTCACCCTATCCGCCCCTGCGGGGCACCTTCCCCTAGAGGGGAAGGCTGCGATACGAGAATACCATCTTCTAAAAAAGGCGGCGAAGCCGCCACGAGAACCCTGAACCTTGAACCCTGAACCAAATGAAAGCAAAGTAAAAAGGGGCTGTGAAGAAATGAGGATTCATTTCTTCACAGCCCCTTTTTACAGCGCCACCATGAAATGCCCGATCAGCATCTCAAGCGCCCATTTCACTGTCTTTTGGAAGCGCTCCTCTGCAAGCGCATACACCTCTGGCGGTGCGATGGATTCACTCTCCGTCCGTTTCGCCACGACACCGCAGACAGAGCCGGCGCGAAGGCCCATGACGCTCGCCAGCGTGAAGAGCGTCGCATTTTCCATCTCAAAATTCGTACATCCCATTGCCTGAAAATCAGAGAGAAGCCCCTGATACGAGGTCCTGACATAGCCAGAGAAGCTGTCATAACGCTCCTGCCCCGGCCAGAAGGAATCGGTCGAGACAGAGATGCCGACCTGATACGGCACCCTGAGGCTTTCCGCCGCTTTCATGAGCGCCAGTGTCACCGTCATATCCGCCACAGCCGGATACTCCGCGGGTGCATAGGCCTTCGACGCGCCGTCGCGGCGCACCGAAGCCCGATCGATCACCAGATCGCCCAGCTCAAGCCCCTCTTGTATAGAGCCCGTCGTCCCCGCGCGGAGGAAGGTCGTGACCCCGAGACGCGCCAGCTCTTCCACAGCAAAGCTCATGCACGGCCCGCCCATCCCCGTCGACATGACAAGCACCGGCTCACCGGAGACGCGGGCCAGCCAGCTCGTATAGTCACGATGCGAGGTGAGAAAAACGGCAGACGGATCCAGCGCCTTCGCCAGCCCCGGCACCCGCCCCGGATCTCCGGGCACGACAGCGTAGCGTGCGCCCGCCAGCTGTTCCTTCGTAAGACCCGTGTGATACATGACCTCGCCTTCCTTGGCATAGTGATAGTTTCTCATAAGGAAGCCTCCTTTTTGGTGACTAGGAACTAAGGATCTGGAGTGACCAGTGACTTGAATGCTGCTTTCCGGCATCCCCTTTTTTCATCATACCAAGCGGCGGGAAATGCCAGTTCTGAGAGCACGCCCTTCCCTTTACTCTTGCATACCGCCACTGCCCTGTCCGCCCCTTCGGGGCACCTTCCCCGCAAGGGTAATGCTATTAAGTTAAGCGGAAGAACGTTCTTGGCTCCCCATCGGGGGAGCTGCCCGAAGGGCTGAGGGGGCTACGTAGCGGTATTGCATGAAAGTGTTGGAATATCGATAGCATCGGACTATTCAA
>JAIJLI010000681.1 GCA_022722495.1 Dialister sp.
TTGTTGTAGAATTCAACGACAAGTGCTTCGTTGATTTCTGGGTTGATTTCATCACGTTCTGGAAGACGTGTCAATGAACCTTCAAGTTTTTCAGCATCAAATGATACGAATGCTGGACGTCCGATAGTAGCTTCTACTGCTTCAAGGATAGCAGGAACCTTAGCTGATTTTTCACGAACTGAAATTACTTGACCAACTTCAACGCGGTATGATGGGATGTCAACACGTTTACCATCAACAAGGATATGACCGTGGTTTACAAATTGACGTGCTTGACGACGAGTAGTTGCAAGACCAAGACGGTAAACAACGTTGTCAAGACGACGTTCCAAAAGAACCATAAAGTTGAAACCAAGCGTTCCACCTTTAACTTTAGTAGCTTGTACGAACAAGTTACGGAATTGTTTTTCACCCAAACCGTATGAGAAACGAAGTTTTTGTTTTTCAGCCAATTGCAAACCGTACTCTGAAAGTTTTGAACGGTTATTTGGACCGTGTTGACCTGGTACGTAGTTACGACGTGCCAATTCTTTACCTGTGCCTGTAAGTGAGAAACCAAGGCGACGTGATTGTTTCCATGATGGACCTGTATAACGTGACATATATATGTCCTCCAAAATGTATTTTGTCGTACATTTGAGGGTAAGCACCAGATGCGTGCAGCGCCAAACTTGACGTTTCTCAGTACCAGTAGCTGTGGCCTTACTAACGATTTGGGGACGCTGTTGACGCGCTTCTTTACTTACTGCTACTCAATATAACAACTTCTCCCAATATACCAGAAAATGCAATAATTAGCAAGTTGTTAAGAAAATTGTAAACGCGTTGAGATTTAGCAAAAAAAGGCGAGAAAATCGGCATAAAAAAAAGTGGCGTGATAAAATTGGAATAATCAATAAATAGCGTAACTTTGCATTCCGAAATAGAATCCGTCGTGGCGCCATCGACCACAACATTCCTCTGTTCACCAATGCCCGTCTGGCTTCCGCCTTCATCGAGGCATTCTGCACATTGAGCCAGGACCAGCTTCAGATTAAGAGCTGGCAGGAGTACGAGTAATCCGTGCCTTTTCTATATTATGCCACACCCTCCAAGCCTTATAGGGCTTTTATTTTATTCCCCGCCATGAGAAAAAGAAGCTGAAATGATGGCTTTCTCATTATTTTATTGTACCTTTGCAAACAGAAATAAGAATAAAACATGATAGTTTGTATAGCAGAGAAACCGAGTGTGGCTAAGGATATCGCCCGAATCATCGGGGCTACCACGGCACGCGACGGTTATATGGAAGGTAATGGTTACCAAGTAACATGGAC
>JAIJLI010000682.1 GCA_022722495.1 Dialister sp.
CTGAATCAGATGCTTCTCATCATCTGCAACACGAAAAGAAATGGTATGCTTAGATTGCATCATGCCACCAGAACCTTCTCTTTCATGATCGTATGATAGAAATCGCTATCTGGATTAACTTCGCGGATTTCAAATATGTCAACCTTTTTCTGCAAAAATTCTTGAAGTTCTTCGCCTAAAGAGAGGATCTCAGTGAGACGAAATCCATCTCTGCCAAAAATAAGAAAATCCAGATCGCTTTGGGCATCTGCCTCGCCCCTTGCATAGGAGCCGAAGAGATAGATTTCCTTCACATGATATTTTTTCGCGAGCGGTCGTACCAATAGGGCAAAAAGCGAAAACAGCAAACATATTTTCTTTTGGGCAAGCAGTGAGGTCAAAAGAACTACCGTTCGGGAAATATCTCTATGGCGTGAGCCCACTCACTCGTTCCTTGATTTCCTTGATATCCTCCCGGATCTGGCTGATGACCCTTCCTGGGCCTTTCTGATTTCGCGCATCCGTGATACTCATCGCCTCCCCAGTCTCCTTATCCACCAGCTCTATCTTCCCCAAGTGGAGCTTCCCATCGATGATATGGAAGGCATCCGTATGAATGAGGCCAAAATCCGTATCAATCGTGACATCATAGAAATCCACCGCCCGATAGCGGTTATGAAACGTACCAGTGATGCCACGGAATGGGATAAGACTGTAGAAGCCGCCGCCGGATGAAAAACTGCCGAAAGCCACGAGATCCTTCACATTCCCATCACAGTGGATCTCTCCATCCAGCGTGACCAGACAGTAGAACCGCGGCTCCTTGGTCGGGATACGGCTATCCAATCCCTCCCCGTGGAGATAGATATTATACACGCGGCTATCGACATTATAGTCCCCGCGCGCCGTCACGATGCCGCCGTAGACTCGCGCCTTCACGTCCGAGAACATCATCGCCCCGTCATCGTAGTGGATATCCCCCTTCACATCATAGAAATCCAGCGCCGGCACATGAAGCTCCGGCATGGTGACCGTCCCCTCACAGATGAGATGAGACAGAGGCCCGCGTCCGGAAGCAGTCAAAGTCATCTTGTCATGAATATCATCCCCAAGCCCCAGGGAAGAAGGGATCACCCCCTTCGCCGTGACAGAGACGATCGAGGGAAGATTCTTTTCTTTGAAATCAATCTCGCAGTCCGCCTCGATGCCATTCCCCACCATCGTCCCGCCGAATTCCCCCGTCTTGATGTGGAGATCACTCACGCCGCGCGTGTCGATATGCCCATTCAGCGATACGCGCGAGACAAGATAGCGACGCTGCCGATAAAAAGCCG
>JAIJLI010000683.1 GCA_022722495.1 Dialister sp.
TGAAGGCTCGCCGCGCCGCAAAGGAGAGCAAGTAAACCATGAAGATCTTACAGGTTCAGTTTAAAAACCGCAATGGCCACACCCTGCGCGGCATCGTGACCCTGCCCGACACCGAGGGCAAGGTGCCCTTTGTGGTGCATCTGCACGGCTTTGCCGGCAGCTGCAGCGGCTACAAGTCCATGTACACCCATCTGTCCCGCGCTCTGGCAGCGCAGGGCATCGGCAGCGCCCGGTTCGATTTCTACGGCAACGGCGAGAGCGACGGCGAGTTCGAGGATATGAGCTTTGACGGCTTGCACACCGATGCACAGGATATCTTTGCATGGGCCGCTGAACAGCCCTATGTGGACAGCGAAAAGCTGTTCCTCTCCGGCCAGAGCATGGGCGGCTACATTGCCGCCTCCTGCGCACCGGTTATCCAGCCCCACGGCCTGATTTTGCTGTGCCCGGGCGCCGGGATGTGGTTCGGCTGCGCCCAGCGCGCCGACGGCATTATGCAGACCGGCAGGGACTACGCCGACATGGAGGGTCTGTGCTACAAGATGGCCTTTAACTACGAGATGGCAAAGCACCCCGACCCCTTTACCGAGGCCAAGGGCTACAACGGCCCGGTGCTGCTGCTGTGCGCCGACGATGACCGTCTGGTGGACGAGGGCACCTGCAACCGTTACGCACAGGTGTACACCGCACCCGATGTGGACACCATTGCAGGCGGCGGCCACAACTTTGCCACGCTGGCAGCCCGTGCCGCCGTGGAGGAAAAGACCGCAGCATTCATCAAAGCAAATCTGTAAAGCAAAGCGTATCTGCAAGGAGGCTTTCGTATGCAAAACGTGATTCTGCAGCCCATCGAGGTGGGCGGACAGACCTTTAAAAACCGCATCATGTTCCCCCCGCTGACCACCGGCTACGAGAAAAACGGCATGATCAGCGAGCAGGACATGGGCTTCTACACCCGTCTGGCAAAGGGCGGTGTGGGTTACATCGTTCTGGGCGATGTGGCACCCATCAACAGCTTTTCTCCCACCCCCAAGCTGTTTGACGACAGCCAGATCCCTGCCTTCAAGGCACTGGCCGACAGCGTACACGCCTACGGCACCAAGTTGGGCGTCCAGCTCTTCCACCCGGAGTACGACGTAGATGCCATCAACAGTCTGTTTATGCAGAAAAAGTTTGATGAGATGCGTCAGCGCCTGCATCACGACATGATGTTCTTCACCGATGAGGTCAGCGAGGAGATGCTGATGGCCATCATCGATAAGATGTGCGCCTGCGCAGTGCGTGCACAGAAGGCCGGTGTGGACGTCATCC
>JAIJLI010000684.1 GCA_022722495.1 Dialister sp.
GAGATGAAGAACATCAGCTTGCCGGAGAGTTTCTGGGAGGTGATAGAGTAAAGAATTGGAATAATACATAATTTAAACATTATAAGATATGAAGACAAATAATAAAGATAAGTATTTTGATATACCAAAGAATTATCAGAATTTTGTATTGGTACAAAAGACGAATGCAAAACCTGAAGATTATGGTTACACAGAGGAGGCTGTATTGAGTGTTTTGGATCTGGTCAAGAATGATCCAAACAATTATGACCTTGAAGATGAC
This sequence comes from Dialister sp., assembly GCA_022722495.1. Classification (GTDB taxonomy): domain Bacteria; phylum Bacillota; class Negativicutes; order Veillonellales; family Dialisteraceae; genus Dialister. The sequence goes on from JAIJLI010000684.1 coordinate 263, forward strand.
GACCTACAAAACGACTTGGGTTGTTTCTTCAACGATGGAGTATGCGTTGAAAGAAATGTAGAGTTTGCTAAATATTGGTTTGCCAAATCTGCAGATCAAGGCAATGACTTAGCTCGTAGCAACTTGGCAGACATCTATCGTAAAGGTACAGATGGAACAGAAGTTGACCTAAAGAAAGCATTTGAATTGTATAAGGCCTGTGGTTTGCCATACGCCCACTATCGTTGTGGAGAGTTTTACGAAAAAGGTTGGGGAGTAGATAAAAATATAGAAGAAGCTAAACGCTACTATTCATTAGCCTACTCAGAAGGACATCCTTTGGCTAAAAAGAAACTAAAAGATTGGAATTTTTTAGAGGATTAAAGATGAAAAATCAAACTATTCCACAAGAATACGAGCCATCCCCAAGCGAAGTTGAAAAATACATTCGCTTGTGGGATAGCTTAGACAATTATGTAAATCAAGAGAAAGCTCTTGACAAATTGTTTTTCAGCTTATGCCAAAAGAATGATACCATAGAAGATGTTCTGCTAAAATGCTCTACACTAAATGACTTCTATAGTACCAACATATTTGATATTCATGCTGTTGCCAAGCATATACTATCAATTGCTGATGTTGACAAGAGACTGAAAAATGGAGATTTAACATTAGTGGATGAAATTGCCCACGTCGAAGTTGGAAAAGAAAAGAAGCAGCATTTTTTCTACTCATTTGCATCAAAATATTGCAGCCACCATCAACCATTAATGTATGCTATTTACGATAACTATGTAGAGAAAGTGTTACTGTATTTCAAAAGACGCGACAAGTTCTATAATTTCAACAATTCCGACTTACGAAACTACCCAGTTTTCATCAATATCATACATAAGTTCCAAGAGAGCTATGGGTTAACAGCATACAATCTAAAAGAGATAGATAAATACCTATGGCAATTAGGTAAATCTTATTACAAAAAATATAATTAAGTAACTATGTTAGGAGCAATGATAGGAGATATTGCTGGCTCAAAATATGAGTTCAACAATACGTTTGATTATGATTT
>JAIJLI010000685.1 GCA_022722495.1 Dialister sp.
GCCGCGGAGGTTTGAAACTAGCGGTTTTCTCGTATCGCAAACCTAATCCCTAGCTACTAATCCCTAGTCACCAGTCACTTGAGATTTCTAATCCCTAATCCCTCATTACTTTCTCTCCCTCTTCCACTTCTTGACAGCCATCATGAATTTTGGGATGGCCATCATTCGCCCGATGCGGGAGGGCTGCAGGTAGAGACGATATGCCCACTCGAGGCGGTTCTTCTGCATCCAGAGCGGGGCGCGTTTCAGATTTCCGCTCATGACATCGAAGACGCCGCCGATGCCCATGGCCAGCACGGGACCAAGCTCGTCCTTGTGACGATAGAGCCATTTCTCCTGCTTCGGGACGCCGAGGCCTACCAGGAGCAGCCTGGCTCCGCTTTCCCGGATGTCTTTGATGATTCGTTTCTCTTCTTCTTCGTCGAAGTAGCCGTCATGGCAGCCCACGAGTCGGATCTCCCCATGGGACTTCTGGAAACGATCGGCTGCCTTCTTCGCGACGCCGGGCGCACCGCCCAAGAAATAGACGGGCCAGCCTTCTTTCGATGCGATCTTTAGCAGCTCGACAGACAGGTCGGCACCGGTCACGCGTTCCGGAAAGGGAGTGCCAAGAGTTTCTCCCGCCCAAAGTACACCGGCTCCGTCAGGAACGACGAGGTCGGCACGATTCAGGATGCGCCCGAGCTCCTTGTCTTCCTGCGCCTGCATGATCATTTCTGCATTGGCCGTGGCAATGAGGCGGGGCTTTTCATCCCCCATCCCTTCTTTCGCCCACCGGAGGACTTCCTGCATGGTGAGTGCATAGACCGTGACGTCCATCACATTGTGCGAGGATTTTTCTATATCTATCATTTTACGCTGTAGTTCGGTGCTTCCTTGGTGATGCTGACATCATGCGGATGGCTTTCACGCAGACCTGCGCCGGTAATCTGAATAAACTGAGTGTCTTCATTCATGGCCTTGATGTTCTTCGCACCGCAGTAGCCCATGGATGCACGGAGACCGCCGATGAGCTGGAAGAGGACGTCGGAGACATGTCCTTTGTAAGGAATGCGGCCTTCGATACCCTCCGGTACGAGTTTCTTCGCATTCTGCTGGAAATATCTGTCCTTGCTGCCAGCCTGCATAGCCCCCAGAGAGCCCATGCCGCGGTAGGATTTGTAGTTCTTGCCCTGATAAATGATCATCTCGCCAGGAGCTTCTTCCGTACCTGCGAGGAGGTTGCCGAGCATGACGCAGGACGCACCGGCGCCAAGGGCCTTTGCGATATCACCGGAGTACTGGATGCCGCCGTCAGCGATGATCGGGAT
>JAIJLI010000686.1 GCA_022722495.1 Dialister sp.
TCATGGCATCGCCATTATTTATGCTTCGCGGCGCATTTCGTCATCCTGAGCGGAGTGAAATGTCGGATGTTCGATCATGTAAAGGCGGAACAGTGAGAACTGAGTCGAAGGATCTGGCACCGCACCACCATTTCTCATTTCTAATTTCTCATTCAAGTGAAGCTTTCAAACGGAATCAAAAGGCAGTACGCCCCACGGGCTAACCCTGAACCCCCATTTCACAAAGGAACGATGTATGTCAGAAACCAAACGTGCTTACTTCACCTACATGGTCCGCTGTGCGGACGGGACGCTTTATACGGGCTTCACGGTGGATGATGTCCATCGCCGCATCGCGATGCACAATGCGGGAAAAGGCGCCAAATATACGAAAAGCCGCCGCCCGGTGGAGCTTGTGTGGTATCATGAATGGGAGAGCGAGCACGAGGCAAGAAGTGCTGAGTATCATACGAAGAAGCTCTCGCGCAGAGAGAAAGAAGAGCTGGTCAAAGAGTTTGGGGACTAGCATTCCCTCACCCTTCTTGTTTAATTCCCGAAAGGAGCCGCTATTGACACCTACAAATCCTTCTGTAAGGAAAACAAAATATATGACGGAGGCCGCAGCGGCGGCAGCGATCGCAGCCATTCTGGTGCTCTTGAAGCTCGTCATGCCCTTTCTGGTCGCGGTCACGATGATGGCATCCGCTGTGCCGATCGCAGTCATTGCCGGATTGCACGGCATGCGCTGGGGCATTGGTACGGCGGTCGCAGAGATCCTGCTCGTGAACATGATCGGCGGGCCGGAGATCGGCCTTACGACAGCCTTTTATGCGGCAGCACTGGGGCTTGCACTGGGCTACAGCTTCATCCACGGACTGTCCTTTGTGAAGTCCGTGCATGTGGTCGCGCTGGCCTTTCTGGTGGAAATGACGTACAAGGTGACATTCTCCATCTATATCCTCGGTATCGCAGACGCACTGGCGGCGAGCATCGAACGTCTGGCTTCTGTCATCCGCTGGATCTGGCAGCCGCTCGCGCGTCTCTTCTCGATGGACCCCAGTCCGGAGAAAGCAGCCTATACTACGGGCGGCATGATCTTCTTCGCCATCCTCTTTATCATCGAGGCCTATATCTATGCGTACTGGAATGTGGAGATCGGGCGCAACATACTGAAACGCTTGAAGGCAGGAATGCGTGAGAATTAAGGAAACGCTGATTAAATCGCAGAGTCAGATTTCATATGGATTTTTATACATAGCTTCGTCATCATCTTCCTTAAATAGCTCGCTATTCGCGTCAGATGATTCCTTGCTCTGTATAAAAATCCAA
>JAIJLI010000687.1 GCA_022722495.1 Dialister sp.
TACCGCTAGCATGCCCCTATTGCCTTCGGCACTTCCCCCGAAGGGGGAAGCAAGACGTTACGTAGCTAACGATTTCCTTAACTTAATAGCCTTCCCCTCGAGGGGAAGGTGCCCCGAAGGGGCGGATAGGGCACTGGCGGTATGAAAGAGAGTGGGGAAAGCGGAGAAGTGCGTCGTTTATGAAAGCAACCGAGCGCCTCATATATACTTGCGGCGAAGCCGCCACCTTCATTCCTTATTTGCGCAAATCTTTCATTCCCAATCAAAGGGCTATACGCCCCTAGTGATGTCCCTGAACCTATGACTCCCTCATTCCCAATTCCATGGCCAGCTCCGTTGCATTCTCTACGATGCGTGTCGCGCCATGGCGGGCGAGAAAGTTTTTATTTCGAAAGCCCCATGTGACGGAGATGCAGGCAAGGCCGGCGTTTTTGGCCGTTTCGATATCCACCTCCGAGTCACCGATATAGACAGCCTGTTCTTTCGGAATGGAAAGGTCATGAAGAATGCGATCAAGCATGTCGGGCGCAGGCTTTCTATGGATGGCAGGGGAATTGCCCATGATGGCGTCGAAAAGACCGGGGAAATGCATCGCGGCGAGCTTCGCGACATCCGCTTCGTCTTTGTTCGAGGCGACGGCGGTACGGATCCCTCTTTTCCGAAGCGCGGAAAGGAGAGCGGGGATGCCGTCGTAGGGGGTGGTGTGAAGGTGGCAGTGTGCGCTGTAGTAGGGCACGAAGATCGACTGCAGGCGGGCGGTGTCCTGCGCTGTAAGACCGTAGGAGGAAAGCGGCGTAGGATTTTCTACGTATTCCAAGTCTTCACCGGCGCATCCGGTGGCCATGGCGAGCGCTTTCTGCATGTCGGCTTCGATGCCGCAGCCGTAGCAGAGCTTCACGAGCTCTGCTGGAAATGCATGGGGCTTTCCCAGCTGGGAAAGTGCGTAGTTGGTACAGATCGTAAGATCGGTGATGGTATCGAGGATCGTGCCATCCATATCGAAGAGAACTGCCTGATACATAGGTACTCCTTTTGTTAAATGTGAGCGGGGATGAGAGGCTCGTGTCAGCTTATAGGGGATTGCCTTGTGGGCTAATTTTACCGCCATTTCCATTATTCTAGCATTCAATGTCTTGTTCTGCTATCATCGTTTTACATATGTAGCAAAAAATATCCATGCATAGGCATTTGAATAGGATCCCCATGTGTATGCGTCTGCAGGACTTAGTGTAAAATTTTACTCGGTAGGGGAATTTTTCCAGGAACAATAAAAGAGGAAAGCCTCCCTTTGAGTGGAAATGTTATAA
>JAIJLI010000688.1 GCA_022722495.1 Dialister sp.
CCGTGCTTTCATTTGAGATCCGTCTTGTGGAAGAGGACTTTGATGAAGGCGGCAATGACCTCGGGATCAAAAAGGATAGAGGAGCCGCTGAAGATTTCACGGGTGACTTCAGCCTTTGTCTTCTCTGAGAAGTCCGGTGAGGAGTAGATGGCGGTATCGTAGTAGTCTGCGACGGCAATGATTCGCGCGCCGAGAGGAATATTCACGTTCTTGAGGTGCTTCGGAAAACCGGTCCCGTCCCAGTGCTCGTGATGGCAGCGGATGTAGGGAAGAAGATCCTGACAACCAGGGATGGACTCGAGCATATTTGCGCCAAGCTCCGGATGTTTTTTATACAGCGAGAGCTCTCTTCGAGAAAGGTAGGGCGCTTTGGACAGGATCTGATTCGGCAGGGAGATGAGGCCGATGTCATGCAGAAGCCCCGCATAGCGGATGAGCGTGATCTCATTCGAAGGCAGCTTCATATACACGGCTGTCGCAGCTGCATAGTTCGAGACGCGGACAGAGTGGTCGTAAAGCGCAGCGGATTTCAGACGCAGCAGGTCTGCAAAATGTAGAGTGATGGTTTCGAGCATGTTTTGCGTTTCCCGGAAAGAGATCGGGTTTTGAAAGAGAGACGAACTATACATGGTGGTTCCTCTAGTAAAATGGTTTCGGGCGCAGTCCCTTGGGGCTGCCGGTCCTATAATTTGCTTTGAATGAGGTTCAGAAGGTCCTATACGGGCGAGCGGATCCATCGCCAATAAAAGACAGGGGGATACCCCAAGGCAGCATTGAGTCATCGGTCACTCTTGCTGCTTCCTCCTTTTTTCCATCCAATGACTCATGTAAGAGCATTCGGAGTGGACGATGTAGTGATGGCGGATGGCCCATTCATAGAAGGCAGAAGCCAGCTTTCCGGCGATGCCGCGTCCGGCGAGGGCATCGGGGACTTTTGTATGGGTGACGGTGAGAATATTTCCCGCGCAGGTATACTCCATATAGGCGGTTCCTTTCGGGTCTTCCTGTAGAAATCGACAATGGGCTTCATCATGGATAATCATAAGAAGAACCTCCTGTTTTCTGCAAAAGACACAATGAACATTGTACACAATTTAAGGACAAAGGTCAAAGAAAATCTGAAAAATATATAAATCCCATCAGGTATGGTATAATTGGTGCCAGAGGCGGCAGCAGGCAGATCTCCGGCAAATACGCTGTATTTCTGCTGGATTCCATTTCCTTCTCCGTATGCTGACCCTCTAGCTATCATACTATATATATGCCATTGATGAGGTAATTGCACAACAATTATAATTATTA
>JAIJLI010000689.1 GCA_022722495.1 Dialister sp.
ATGAAGCCGCGGAGGGACTTCAGCTGAACGAGCAGACCAACTTTGATAGCTTCGATGCCTTCGCATTCGACAGCTTCGCCTTTTTCGAAAGCTTCTTCGACAACGTCCCAGTCAGCGAGACGATCAACTTTGATCTTGGATACGTAAATGGTGCTGTCTTCTTTGACACCGCTGACGATCTGTACACGAAGTTTGTCGCCAACTTTGAGTACGTCTTTCAGAGATGCTGGTGCCGGGAATGCATATTCATGAGCCTGCAGTACAGCTTCTGTTTTGTAGCCGAAGGAAATATAGGCTTTGTCGTCGAGTACATCGACAACTTCCCCTTCTACTACACTGCCTTTATGCACGTCCAGGTTCATTTCTTCCTGTTCCAGCATTTCTTTCATGTTTTCCATAATAAAAACTACCTCCTCTATGATCCAGTCCGGTGTGGATGCACCGGCGGTGATGCCAATCTTGTCCCGGGTTTGGAACCATTCAGATTTTAGTTCCTCTGCCGTTTCGATATGATGAACGCAGGCGCCTTCGCTCCTGCATACGTCTGCCAGTCGGCTGGTATTAGCGCTGTTGCGCCCGCCGATGACAATCATCACATCTACTTTCCTCGCCAGCTCACGCGCCGCCTGCTGTCGCTGCATGGTCGCATCACAAATGGATTTGTGAAGAAACACATGCGGGATCCGTTGCCGGATCGCCTGCACCAGCTGGTCAGCCAAAGCCACCGAAAATGTGGTCTGCGTGACGATATGCGCCTCTTCCATGTCTGGAAGCCGGTCTACATCTTCGAGGGTTTCTACCTGGAAGGAATGACCCACTGCCCACTCCGCTACGCTCTTCATTTCCGGGTGCTTCTTTTCACCGATGAGTACGACGGTCTTTCCATCAGCCACGAGGTCTTTGGTGATCTCCTGGTTCCTTTTGACGAAAGGGCACGTCGCGTCCATTAGGGCCAGATTTTTGCACTTGAGTTTATTATAGCACGAAGGGCCCACTCCGTGCGAGCGAATTATTACAGTTTCATCGGTCAAAGTATCCAGATCGTCCACCGGATGCACGCCTTTTTCAGAAAGCCTTCCGACCACCTGCGGGTTATGAATGATGGGACCGTAGGTAACGGCCTTAATGCCCGAATTTGCCGCATTTTCCGCAATTTTCATGGCTCTTTTCACGCCGTAGCAAAAGCCCATCACTTTCGATTTATAGATTTCCATGATTTTGATTCTCAATTTAAGCGCCCGCTATAGAGTAGGCATTATGTTTGAAATAGAAAAGTTCAATAGCAAGATAAGGT
>JAIJLI010000690.1 GCA_022722495.1 Dialister sp.
CATATCTATACCTTATTATATATTCTACGGTTGCAAAGATACAACTTTTATTCCGATTATCATAAAGTGATTATCATAAAATGATAATGAAATGCAGAATTTTATCTTTATCGTGGATAAAAACTGGCAATTAACAGCTTTTGTGATAGCAGCTTATCCAGTAATTGCTACAACCATGTTGCTCTTTCGAAGCCATGCTGTATCCTGGTTATAAATCTCTGCATCGCTGGTTCTCCCTTTTTCCTTGAGGTTGAGATTAGCTTGACCGATATGCTCGGTCAGTACGATGTCTGTCATCTGCATGTGTTCAATCATCTTTCTATGAGTCCACTTTAAAAAGTAGTTTTTGGTTCTTTATTCTACAAAACGCCATTTGATTATCAGATGATTACATTTGAAGAATTTATCAAAAAAAACTTTTTCAAGTGGGCTCAGTTATTTTATGAATCAACCCTTTTACTACTTATGCTTCTGGTAATAAGCAATGCCACGCTTTACATTTTCCTTTACGGCTTTGCTGGAGAAGGTGGCACCCGTAACGCCATCTACCTGGACAGTAGCAGCCTTGCTGGCTTTCATGCCATTCCATTTGTTGAACAAACCCTGTTTTACTTTATTGAAGTAGTTGGGAGTCTCCTTGTTGGCAAGCGGCTTGATTTCTACTATTTTTCCTTTCTTGATATAGATAGAAAGGGGTGTATTGCTACGAAATCCTTTCACGTCTTTACACAGCGTGGTGGTATTGATGATGTAAGTACCGTCAGCTTCCTTGGTCATTACCTCAGAGTGTGAGCTTCTGGTTGTCGCAATCATGCTGCTAACCATTCCTAAACTTAATATTGCTGCTAAAATCAATGTTCTTTTCTTCATAATTGTATTTTTATATCCTTGATAATATTGCGCAAAATTACAAAATAATTCACTAACAGACAAAGCCGCTTTCAAAAATCATCATTTTTAGGTATTCCCTAGTTCGGTATTCCGTAGGTAATCTTCTTGGTATCCCACTTATCCTTTGGCTGCTCCGGCTCGTCAGGATAACCGATGATGATGCCATTCAGCGGAATCAGATTTCCTGGCAAATTCAATGTTCTTGAAATACCATTTACTTTCTTCTGTATAGGATAGATGGTAGTCCAGCAGGCTCCTAATCCCATGGCATGAGCAGCCAGGAGAATATTTTCGGAAACGGCTGAAAGATCCTGTACCCAGAGTTCCTTGCCCTGTCCTTCTGCCATACGAGTGGTATCGGCGCAGACAAAGATGAAGAGAGGAGTCTTCTTGATGTCCTCGG
>JAIJLI010000691.1 GCA_022722495.1 Dialister sp.
AGGGCGTTTCGGCGGGATTGAAAGACAATGGCGCCTCTATGACACTCCGCCTCAACCTGAATGATGTGTCAAACTATTATTTCCATCCAATGAATAATATCAATAAGCATCATGTTTTTGCTGAAGATGAGGCGCATCGGATTAAGGAGTCTGATTTCAGTTCTTCGGTGGTGCAGGCTAGCATTGTGCAGTGGCGTGTCTATAATTCCGATAAAACCCAGTTCGTTTGGTGGACTCATAAAGGAGGTAGTTTTGCACCCCGTTTCTTTGATTTGAGCTTGAATATACTGAATAATACGGGCCCTGGCGCATGGCGAAATCTGAATGGTGGAGGAGTCAGCAGCAAGCAGACCTTTAAGTATGGCGACCGTATCTATGTGGTGGCAATAGTCGTTTCCAGCAGCGGACAGATGTGTCCTATCGCCAATTTCACTTGTCAGTTGTTCAACCAGTATCCGATGACTACGGACGAACTGAAGGCGGCTGGTCAGAACACCCGCTTGAATTCCTATCTGGATGATCATTATCGCTCCGTCAATACTATCTCTTTTGATGATGATGATCTTGAACAGACCCTCCTGGCTCCTACAGGACCGGATGATAACCAGAACCGCCTGCCTTCTAAATGGAGCAAGCGAAGCTATGGCTTTGTCTATCGTGAATTGATGAATTCCGCTCCGGCAGGCAATATCTATGTAAATCCTATGCATTCACCGCTGCATGGAGAGTACGGACTCTATAAGTCGGCAAATATAAGGGGAAAATCAGGATGGAGAAACTCTGGCACAGATGGCTACCTGTGGTGGCCTACTGCCCAGCTCTACGACCGCACCAACGAAAAAACGAATGGTACGCAATATGGTCATTTCCTCTATATAGATGCCGCTGATGAAAGCCGACAGATTGCCGAAGCAGATTTCAAAGCCGACCTCTGTGTGGGTTCGCAGGTGATTTTCAGTGCTGCCATTGCCGATATGACCACCGGTTCGCAGCGTCCGCAGCTGCTTTTCAAGCTCTATGGCGTGAATTATGATGAGAATAACCAGGAAACGGAGCGCAGGTTACTCCACTCCTTCTCATCCGGTAATTTCTCTGGCAACCGTGAAGGAACTGATCCTTCCAATGTAGGCAAATGGTATCAGGTTTACGGAAAGATGGTGTTGCAGAAGGAGAGCGGTGTGAATAGCTTCACCGACTTCAAACTGGTGGTAGATAACATGTGTAAATCTACTTCCGGTGCCGACTATGCCTTCGATGATCTCCGCATCTACACCAAGGCCTCCAAGGT
>JAIJLI010000692.1 GCA_022722495.1 Dialister sp.
CCTGCGACCTTGAAGTCCATATCGCCCAGTGCATCTTCCATGCCCTGAATATCAGAAAGGATGGAGAATTTGCCGCCATCTTCGATGAGACCCATCGCGATGCCTGCGACCGGTGCCTTGATCGGTACGCCTGCATTCATGAGGGACATGGTGCTGCCGCAGACAGAAGCCTGTGAGGAAGAACCATTGGATTCCAGGATCTCAGAAACGACGCGGATCGCATACGGGAATTCATCGACACTCGGGATGACCGGGAGGAGCGCACGTTCTGCGAGCGCACCATGACCGATCTCACGGCGTCCCGGACCACGGGAGCCCTTCGTCTCGCCGACGCAGTAGGACGGGAAATTGTACTGATGGATGTATCTCTTCTCGGTGACCGGGGTGAGGTCATCGATGATCTGGGTCTCCGACATCGGAGCCAGCGTGGTGATGGAGAGCGCCTGGGTCTGGCCGCGGGTGAAGAGCGCCGAGCCGTGAACACGCGGGAGCAGTCCCACTTCGCAGGTGATCGGACGGATCTCCGTCAGCTTTCTGCCATCTGGACGGATGCCTTCATTCGTGATGGTGTGACGGACGATTTCCTTCGTCAGATGGTCGAGCGCATCCGCCACATCCGAGAGATGATCCGGGTAGATCTCAGCGAAATGCTCCATCGCCGCCTTCTTCGCAGCAGCGATATTGCCATCACGGCGCAGCTTATCCGCATCGAAGATCGCCTTCTTCAGGGACTCAGTCGCAAACGCTTCGACATCCTTTTCGATCTCTGCCGGGACTTCCGGGAAGGTCAGCACGCGCTTTTCCTTGCCGACTTCTTCGATGATCTTTTTCTGGAAACGGCAGATCTCCTTGATCGTCTCATGGCCGAACATGATCGCATCGAGGACTTCTTCCTCCGGTGCTTCCTGTGCGCCGCCTTCGACCATCATGATCGCCTCTTCCGAGCCGGCGACCGTCACATTCATCGTGGACGCTGCCATCTCTTCCTGTGTCGGGTTGATGACATACTTGCCATCCACACGGCCCACGCGGACACCAGCGATCGGGCCGTCCCACGGGATATCGGAAATGCCGATGGACGCGGACGCACCGATCATACCGCACAGCTCCGGTGCATTGTCATAGTCGACAGAGAGCACCGTCGCTACGACATGGATATCATTTCTGCATCTTTTATCAAACAGAGGACGGATCGGACGGTCGATCAGACGCGCACAGAGGATCGCCGAATTTCCCGGACGGCCTTCACGGCGAAGGAATCCCCCCGGCATCTTGCC
>JAIJLI010000693.1 GCA_022722495.1 Dialister sp.
CCAGCTGTCTTTCATGCCATAGTCACCCTATCCGCCCCTGCGGGGCACCTTCCCCTAGAGGGGAAGGCTGCGATACGAGAATACCATCTTCTAAAAAAAAGGCGGCGAAGCCGCCACCTGAACCCTGAACCCTGAACCAAATGAAAGCAAAGCAAAAAGGAGCTGTGAAGAAATGAGGATTCATTTCTTCACAGCCCCTTTTTTGATGCTGCTCTCTCTGCATGCGACTAATTTTTTCTTCCCTCGACCGCCGCATTGCCGAGGAGCCCTTTCAGCGCTTCTTCGGCTTCTTCGGAAAAGTCGACATAGAATTGGGGCACCATGCGGATCTCCTGCCTTGAGGATATGAGGTGGAGGATGACGGGTGTGCCGCCATGGTATTTCGCAAGGACTCTGGCGAGGGCGGCACTGACCTTGTCTGTCTCATGGCGGGGATCGACGTAGAGGTGGACTTCATCGACCGGCATGCGGACTGTCTTTTGGAACTGGGCCATCGGTATGATGCTGTCGGCTAAGATCTTGACCTCTCGCTCGTTCGACTGGACGCGGCCGCGGATACAGATGGGCGCGTCTTCGGTGAGAAAGGGACGCGCGGCTTCCCAGACGGATGGGAAGAGAACGGCTTCGATCTCACTTTCATAGTCTTCGATGGTGACATAACCCATGGGCGCGCCCTTCTTGGTGACCATGCCCTTCACACGGGTGACAGTGCCGCCCAAGGTGACCGTCTTCCCGTCGTAGCGGCTGCCTTCGGTCTCGATCTGGTAGATGGGCGTGCAGGCGGCCATTTGCTTCTTGTACTTTTCAAGCGGATGACCGCTGACGTAGAAGCCTAAGAGCTTCCTTTCCCAGTCGATCTTTTCATCCGCGTCCATGTCTTCGAGATCAGGATAGACGACGGGGCTTTTCATCTCATCCCCGCCGAAGAGAGACATCTGTCCGCTCTCCCGATCGCTCTTCGCAGCGGCGACATCACTCATGACCTGCGGGAGTACGGCGAGGAGCTGAGAGCGGTTATAGCCGAAGCCGTCCATCGCACCGCAGCGGATGAGGCTTTCACACGCGCGGCTATTGAGCCCTTTGCCTTCGACGCGCTCCAAGAAATCCGACATGGACGTGAAGGGGCCGCCCTTCTTCCGGGCTTTGATGATGGCTTCGACGGCATTCTCTCCGACGTTCTGGATGGCATCGAGTCCGAAGAGGATCTTATTTCCGCTGACGGAAAAATAGGCTTCCGAAAGATTGACATCCGGTGCGGCGATCTCCACACCGGC
>JAIJLI010000694.1 GCA_022722495.1 Dialister sp.
GAGCTCCCCCGATGGGGAGCCAAGAACGTTCTGCCGCTTAAGCCTTCCCCATGCGGGGAAGGCTTAAGCGGAGCGACGCTTCGCGTCGATCTTTTATAAAAGGGCGATGCCTGAAAGTGGCATTTAAGTCACTAGTCACTCGCAGCTCCTAATCCCTAACCTCTACCTTCAAACTTCCAGCGGTATGAAAAAGAGCGAAGGGGGCCTACTTTCTGGAGAGAAAATGCTCCAATTTCTTAGGCAGCCCAAAGTTTTTCGGGGGGGTAGTACTGCATCTTTATCAGCAAGCGCTGCCTCGACGCATTTCGCCGCTTCGACTGCCTCCTGCAGAGCGTGCAGATGATCCTCCAGCTCCGCTATATGCGAGGCGATCATCCGGCGGCGCTCAGGCCGGCTCGCATCTCCCTGCTGCACCAGCCCGATGTAGCGGCTGATCACATTGACAGGCATATCGAGATTGCGAAGCAGCTGGATCAGACGGATCTTCTCCACATCCCGATCCGTAAAGATACGCATCCCATTCGGGCTCCGCTTCACGAAGACCAGAAGGCCTCGCTTGTCATAGAAACGGATCGCTGTAGCCGGGATCCCTGTCATCTCTTCGATATCCTTGATCGTGTAGTAATGTTCTGCCATGAGCATCTCTTCCTTTCGATGTAAGTAGTGATTCCATTATTTTAATCCATAGAGTAAAGAAGAAGTTAAGGGTATACTTTATGGGTGGATAGTCCTGCGGGCATCCCTGAGATTGTGATTGTGAACGCAACCCAGATGATGAATGGCAGCGGGCGCATAGAAGTAAGAAATAAAAGTATCATGCGTATATCATTTGTTCTAAATGAGAAATATGAAAGAAGTCGATAAAATCAAAGGCTTTCAAAGATTGCTTTTCTTTCAAATTATTTTTTTCCCACTTATAGACTATTTCTATATGACTTATAGTCACTTCAATAAGCCCCCCGATTTTATGGTAAAATTTCCCACATTAGACCAAGGTAGAAGATATAGAACTGAGGGTAAAGCTACACCTATTGAGTGCTTCGCCTATACGTGATACCCTAAGTCTAGCTTCAGGGCAAGCCCTTGACCGGAAGCTGATGGAAGAAAGAAGCATCTCGGACTACGCAGAGGAAACACGGTCACTCGAGCCGAAAAGAGATCCTTCGAAAATTCCTGATACACAAAAGGGCAAAATTTTCAAAGGAGCGATTGACTATGAAAAAGATCCTCGCACTGGCTGCTGTAGCAGCACTCACCGCTGGCGTATCCGCTT